>CAYOTD010000065.1:0-12821 GCA_964406685.1 uncultured Solibacteraceae bacterium
GCTACAAGACCATGTGCGTGGGCAAGTGGCACCTAGGCCATCTGCCGCAGTACCTTCCCACCAGTCGCGGTTTCGACGAGTACTTCGGCATTCCCTACTCCAACGATATGACGCCGCGCCTGCTGCTGCACAACACGGAAGTGGTCGAGCAGACGGCGACGCTGGAAACCCTGACGCCGCGTTACACCGAGCAGGCGGTGAAGTTCATCGAGCGATCCAAGGACGGCCCGTTCTTCCTTTATCTGCCGCACACCTACCCGCACATTCCCCTGGGCGCTTCGCCGCGGTTCCGGGGGAAATCCCCGGCGGGGCTGTACGGCGACGTGATCGAGGAGATCGACTGGAGCGTGGGCGAAGTGCTGGCGGCTCTGAAGAAGCATGGCCTCGACAACGACACCCTCGTCCTGTTCTCCTCCGACAACGGTCCCTGGTATCAGGGTTCGCCCGGCCGGCTGCGCGGCCGCAAGGGCACGACGTGGGAAGGAGGCGTCCGCGAGCCGTTCATCGCGCGCCTGCCGGGGCGGATTCCGAGGGGGCGGGTGGTGAGCGGAGTCGCTTCCACCATGGACATCCTGCCCACCCTGGCCCGGCTGTGCGGCGCGGCCTTGCCCAAGAACCCGCTGGATGGGATCGATATCTGGCCGATGCTGTCGGGCGCCGCCGGTGAGATCGAGCGCGAGGCGCTGCTCTACTTCGACAACGTGAACGTGCAATGTGCGCGTTGGGGCAAGTGGAAGCTGCACATCAGCCGTTACAACTCGGTCACCTACAGTCCCGACCCGCCGGGCGGGCGCATCAACTTTCCGCTGGCGCAGCCGGAGCTTTACGACCTGCTGGCCGACCCGGACGAGAGCTACGACGTGGCGCCGGAGAATCCCAAGATCGTCGCCGAAATCCGCTCCCGCATTGAGCGGTTGATGGGCGGCTTCCCGGAACCGGTCCGAAAAGCCTACACTGAGACCTTGGGCCGGGCCACGGGCGGCCACGCCGTGGGCGCCGTGACGCGGCCCGCCGGGAAATGACATCCATGAAAACAACCTTCCAATGCCTGGCAGTCGCGCTTCTGGCGGCGGCGCTGCTCCCTGCGGCCGAGCCGGGATTCATCCCGCTTTTCGACGGCAAGACGCTTAACGGCTGGTCGCTGTTCAGCAAGGGGAGCGGCCGCGGCTACATCGTGGAGAACGGCGCCATCGTCTGCCCGCCCGACGGCGGCGGGAACCTGCTGACCGACCGGGAATTCTCGGACTTCATCTTCCGCTTCGAGTTCCGCATGGAGCCGGGCGGCAACAACGGGGTCGGCATTCGCGCGCCGCTGGCCGGCGACATCGCCTATAGCGGGATGGAGATCCAGATCCTGGATCACAACCATGACCGCTACAAGGGGTGGCTGAAGCCGACGCAGCGCCACGGCGCCGTTTACGACCTGATCCCGCCCCTCACGGAGGCACTGAAACCGGCCGGCGAGTGGAACTCGGAGGAGATCGAAGCGCGCGGCCGCAAGATCCGCGTGACGCTGAACGGCGTGCTGATCACCGACGCCGACCTCGACACGATCAAGGACCCCGAGAAGCTCAAGAAGCACCCGGGTGCGGCGCGCACCGGCGGGCACATCGGGTTTCTGGGGCACGGCACCCGGGTCGAGTTCCGTAACATCCGCGTGAAGCCGCTCTGAGAGTTGAGGAAGAGAATAGTAGCCGCGGATGAACGCGGATGAACACGGATAAAAAACTCTGAATCATCTTGTTCTTATCCGCGTGCATCCGTGGCTTGAGATCCGTTTCTCGTGATATCGTGGCCGCATGTTCCGCTGGCTGTGTTGCCTGCTTGATCCGGGGGATTGGCGCGCGGTCAAGCCGCGGCTGGATCCGGCGGCATCCGTGCTGCGGATCGATTACGCTCCTTCCGCCGGCGAGGTGAAGCTTCGCTTCTGGTCGGGGGCGTTCGTCCTGGTGATTGCCGGAGCCGTCGGCTACTGGCTGTGGGACGATTTCATCGCCATCTTCGTGATTGGGGGGCTCGCGCTGTTCGGACTGCTCAACCTGCTCTACGCCTTTCTTCAGCGCGGCTTCACTCTGACGCTGGCGATCGGCGAGAGATCGGTGGCCTTCGACTCGCGCACGCGCTTCGGCCGGAAGAGTTGGCAGGAGCCGCTGGCGAACTACCGCGGGGTGCGGTTGCGGGAGACACAAACCGCGGACCGCGGTATCGACAGCATCGATGAGACCAAGCGGTTCCACATCGTGGAGCTGGCGCACGCCGATCCGGGGAAGTGCGTGACGCTCTACGTGAAAGAGGAAGACCCGCCGCCGCGCGATATCCAGGAGGCCTTCGCCCGCCGGTTCCGCCTGGCGGCGCTGGCGCCGGAGGAGGACCGGGAGACACGGCCGGCCGTGGACCCCGGACCGCCACCTTCGGGGGTGAAGATCGAGACCGGCGGCGGCACGACCCGCGTGAGAGTCGAATCGGGCTGGGTAGGCCGTCTTCTGGTGTGGCTCTTCTGGTTGTGCGTGCCGGTGATCTTCAGCGCGATCACCTACCAGATCGAACCGGACTTCGTCCCGTATGCCGCCGGCATCTCTTTGATTTTCGTGCTGATAATGCTGGGCATGGGCGCCATCCTGTCCCGCTGGTCTGGGCCGGCCAGACGCGCCATCTGCATCGACGCCGCGCGCATCTGGATCGAGCCTTCCGGCAACGCGGCGTCCGGGCTGCCGCGGGACGCGATCGAGCGGATTCGCGTAGATTCCTATCTGAGCCACCGCATAGGCGGGTCCACGCACGGCACGGCGCGCCACGGCCGGCTGCTGATCGAGGCCGCCTCGACGAGGCTCGAGTATATCGGCTCGCAGCTCGAGGGGAAGAAACTCGCCTGGGTCCGCGACTATCTGCGCTACCGGCTGGCGAACCGCGTGTAGGCGCGGGCGCCGTCAGAGGATGTGCAGGGTCTCGACGATGGCCTCCAGGTCGGCCCGCCGGACCAGGATGGCGGCGCGCATGAGGTCCGGTGCGGGGCGCTCGTCGAAGGCCTGGAACAGGGCCATTTTCGCGATCCCGTGGCGCTCGTTGTCGCGCAGGGGGAAACGGTTGTCGCCCTCCCAACTCCCCACCGCGTCGTCCGACAGCAGGACAGAAACGCCGAACGTGCTCTTCCTGTCCGCCGTCACGTCGAAGACGTACTCAGTGTCCCCGGCGCGCTTGCGGCGGCCCAGGTAGACGTACTGATAGACGTGACCGGTCTGCGCGGAGTAAGTCTTCCAGCGGCGGACGGCGGGAGCGCCGGACAATGCCGCCTGTTCCCGATCGCGGTTGAACCATCGTCCCAGCACGGTAGTCCGATTCTAGCATGCACCGCGCTACAATCGGGTTTGTCCATGCCTGTCGCGCGCCTTGCCCTGGCCGCCCTTGCGGCCGCGATGTGCTTCGCAGCGGAGCCGCTGGTCTACCAGGGCAAGCCCTTGCGGCTTCCTTTCGAGTGCTCCGAGGAGGAGGTGCAGGCGTTCGGGCTGGACTGCACTTACGAAGAGCCCTGCCCGGTCTTTCTGGAGTTGACCGGAATGGAGAGCGCCGGGTCGAAGATCTTCCTGACCGGCAACCTGCACACCGCGACCGTGACGCTGTACTCGATCCTGCTGGCGAGCGAGGACGAGGGCAAGACGTGGACGGAGCCGTACGAGCGGATCCCTTCGACGGGGCTCGACCAGATCCAGTTCGTGGACTTCGAGCGCGGCTGGATCGCCGGCCACCAGTTGCAGACCCTGCCGCGCGATCCGTTCTTCCTGCTCACCACCGATGGAGGAAAGACGTGGCGGCGGCGCGCGATATTCGGCGAGAGCCAGGTGGGTTCGATCGAGCAGTTCTGGTTCGACTCGCGCACCGACGGGCTGGCCATCGTCGACCGCCGGCAGTCCACCGAAACCGGCGCGCGCTACTCGATCTATGAGACCAGGACCGGAGGGGACACCTGGATGGTGCGGGAAGTGAGCGGGAAGGCGTTGCGGCTAAAGCGCGCGGCCGGGCAGAACCCGGATCGCCGCGTCCGCGCCGACGCCAGGAGCAAGGCCTTCGTGGTGGAGCGGCGCGAGGGGGAACGCTGGAACGCTCTGGCCGCGTTTCTCGTCGACGCGGGTGCGTGCCGGCCGGCGCCGCTGAAGGCGATCGAACCGCCGCCGGAAACGCCTCCCGAAGCCGCGAAACCGGAAGCGCCCGCCGCGACGCCCCGCGGCCGGCCAACGCTCAAGAAGAAATAGCCGCTGCGGCGGTCAATACAGCCGCATCTGGCGGCGGTCGAAGTAGACCCGCCGGGACTGGCGCGGATCGCCCGGCTGGTGGATCAGAACGCGTCCACCGAGCCGGGCGGCAACGGTCCGGGCTACGGTCTTCTCCGGATCGGAATCGCTGAGGGGAGGGCCGCCGGTCTCCTGAATCCAGGCTTCGGTCGTATCGTTCAGACGCTTCTCCAGGCGGGGGTCGGAGGAAACCCACTCGCCCTGCCGGAGGAACGCCTTTCGCCCGTTGAACTGAACCAGGACGCCCATTGGCCCGCCTCAAACTACGGCACGCGCGTCACGACCAAGCGGACCGTGACGGTCACTTTGGTGGAAGCGCCTTTCGAGTCGGTAACGGTCAACTCGAAGATGTAGTCGCCGGCGAGCTGGCCCAACTGGACGATGGGATTCTGCGAGGAAGCGTCCAGCACCGCCGCCATGGTGTTCAGCGACCGCCACGAGTAGGTCAGCGTATCGCCTTCCGGATCGGTGGCGGTGGAGAAGATGCGGATGTGACGGGTTACGGTCTCGATGACCGGCCCGCCGGTGATGGTCACCACCGGCGGCTTGTTGTCCGGCGGCGGCTCGACGGTGGCCGGCGTCACCTTCACCGGGATAGTGCAGGTGGCCTGCGAGCGCTGGCCCCTCACCGTGATGGTGTATGTGGTGTCGGACTGCGGGTTCACGGTGTAGGGACCGCTGAGAGGAACCGATCCCGACACGCCGCTGATGCTGGCTTCGGTCGCGTTCTCGGCCACCCAGGTCAGCATTACCGGGTCGCCGGGCTTGGCGCTGGTGGCGGGCGTAGCGAGACAGGCGGAGACCTTGGCGGCCGGGATCACGGTGATGGTCACCGACGCCTTGGATTCGCCGAACCGGTTGGTCGCGGTCAGGGTGTAGACGGTGGTCGTAGCCGGAGTGACCGGACCCGACCCCGACGACGCGACGTTGCCCAGCGTGGTGATAGACACCGAGTCGGCGCCTTCGACCTGCCAGGTCAGAGTGGACGATTCGCCGGCCGCGATCTCGGTGGGCGAGCCGGAGAAGCGCAGGATCTGCGGCGCGGTGCCCTTCTTCACCTGCACGGTAGCCGTGGAAACCTGCTCGCCGTACTGGTTGCGCGCGCGCAAAGTGTAGGTTGTCGTCTCTTTCGGGGACACCTGGGTGGTGCCGTTTGTGTCCACGTTGCCGATGCCGTCGATGGAGACCTGCTCGGCGTTCTCTGTCTTCCAGGACAGGGTGGAGAAATCGCCTTCGTCGATGCTGGAGGGCGAGGCCTGGAAGCTCAGGATGCGGACTTCGGGCCGTTCCACGGTGATGGTCAGGGTCTCGTTGGCTTCGCTGGTCTTGTTCCGCGCGGTCAACTTGTAGACCGTAGTCGCGGTGGGAGCGACGGTGGAGGTGCCGCTTTTGGGGTCCACCTTGCCGATTTCGGTGATGGTAACCTCCTCGGCGTTCAGCACCTGCCAGGCGATGACCGAGCTTTGGCCGGCGCGAATGGTCTGAGGAGTGGCGACGAAGCGGGTGATCTGCACCGCCGCCGCCGAGGTCGTGGTGACGCTGACGCGCGCGATGGCCTGCGCGCCGCGGTCGTCCTTCACCGTCAGGCGGAAGGCGTAAACCTGGCCCTCGCCCGCCGTGAAGGTGGCCTTCGAGGTGTTGGCGCCGGCAAGCGCCACGCCCGCCCCGGCGATCTGCGACCACGCGAAAGTAATCGGGTCGCCGTCCGGATCGTAGGAAGCGGAGCCGTCGAGGGTGATCGTGCCTGCCGAAGCGCCGATCTGGTCCGGGCCGGCGTCGGCCACCGGCGGATCGTTGCCGGTCCGGACGCGCCGGGTCAGCAGCTCGTAGCGCAGCCGCGGGACGCTGACCGGGACCGGATGCGACAGGCCGACGAATTCCTTCGGCTGGATGAAGTTGCCGAACTGCAAGCCCGCCACAACGCGGCCGGAATGGTCGCGGCCGACCAGGGTTTCGTTGAACCCGCCCTCGAGAGTGAAGGCGAAGAACTTGTTGATCGGCTTGACGAAGCGGATGGTGCCGCCCGGCTTGTCGTCGCCGCCGTAGGAGCGCAGGTAGGCCAGGTTGGCCTCCAGGTAGGAATCCTTGTAGAGCGCGAGCGTGGTGCTGGCGCCGGCCTGGTCGACGATCTTCAGGTAGGTCTCGTCGAAGACGTTGCGCGACAGGGCATGGCGGTTCACCACCACGTTGTCCATGAAACCCTTGGTGCCGAACACGCCCACGCGCCCGTGTTTGAACAGGTAGTCGAGGGTGAGGGCCGCCTGTCCGAGGGTGCCGCCCTGCGAGAATTCGCGGACGTTCACGTGCTTGAAGCTGGAGAACAGTCCGCCCTGGAAGTTCTTGTAGCGGTTGACCAGGCCGAGGTCGAACTGGCCTTCCTGGCGGTCACGGAAGTACAGGTATTCGCCCTGCGCCTGGACCGCGAAGTTGTTCTTGAAGGGAGCGAAGTACCGCGCCGATCCCGTGAAGGTGACATTACGATCGGAATCGGGGCCAATGTTCAGGCCGAGCAGCGAGAAGCGCTTGGGCTGGGCCTTTTCGTACTTGTCCACCGCGTCGTTGGCGGCGGCGGTCACCACCTGCGTGGTTTCTTCCTTGGTGAGCGGTTTGGGCGTGCCGTCCACCTTGGCGGCCAGCGCGCTGTGCTCCTTCTTGAGGGCATCCAGTTCCTGGCGCAGGTTCGAGTTCTCGCCCTTCAGGTCCTTGAGGGCCGCGAGAATGTCGTCCAGCTTATCGAGCTTCTTCAGAACCTCCGAGCAGCAATCCATGGTGCGCCCGCCGGCTCCGGGCTGTGCCTCCATGGCCCGGATCGCGTCGGCCACGCCGCCGGCGCCGATCACCCGGCCCTGGCCGTCGGTCAGGGTCATGTACACGCGCCGGTTGATGAAGCGGCCTTCGTTTGTTCTGTTGTCTACTTTGGGCCGCCCTTTTCCGAAGCTGGCGGTATCAATCTGGCCGGGCGCCGCGCCGTACTTCACCAGAAAGCTCTTGACGGTCGTGGCGCGAGCCAACCCCAGCTTCTGGTTGTATTTGTCCGAGCCTCGCCCATCGGTGTGGCCTTCCAGCTTGACTTTGAAGGCGGGGTTCTTGCTGAGCAATTCCGCCATCCGAAGCAGGCTTGGATAACCGTCGCTCAGAATCGACGAGTCGAACTCGAAGTTCACCTCTTCCCAGTCGTTCTTGGTGGCGGTAGTATCCAGTCCCTGGGCTAACACCAGGGAGAGCGCCCCCAAGGCGGCAAAGAGAAGCAGTAGTTTCCTCCTCATATCCGTGTCTTCCTCCGTATGTTGAATGCGTTACCGCATTGCCACGCTGACATTCTATCAAAAGCGCAAGTAGGGCAAGCACTTGCGGGCCTGGCCCGCGAGTTGAGGGATAATGGAGAAGAGCCTGCCGGACGGGCGGTCGCCCGGAAACGGGAGGAAAGTCCGGTCTCCATAGGGCGGCGTGCCGGCTAACGGCCGGGGGGACTCGCTCAAAGCGGGTTTCACGGAAAGCGCCACAGAAAACGTACCGCCGGGCGGCGACGTCCGGTAAGGGTGAAAAGGTGCGGTAAGAGCGCACCGCGTCCGGAGCAATCCGGATGGCAGGGCAAGCCCCACGCGGAGCAAGACCAAATAGGGGAGGAGGAGCGGCCCGCTCCGTTCGACTCCCGGGTAGGTCGCTAGAGCCGTCCAGCAATGGATGGCCCAGATGAATGACCGCCACCCCCAAAAGGGGCACAGGAACCGGCTTACAGTCCGGCAGGCTGATCTTCTTTCCTCAGGCGTTCACCAGCAGATCCACCAGTATCGCCCAGGGGGTATCCGGGCGCGAGAGCCGCCGGTGGGCGTCGAGCAGTTCCTTCGAGTTCAGGCCCAACCCGCCCAGAGCGGGAAAGACGTGCCGGCGAGGGTCGACGGGCGTGATCTGAGGCTTGCTCCAGCGCTTCGGCTCCAGAAGGTAGGGCAGCAGATAGTGAAACGCTTTCTCGACGCCGGCCCCGTTGGGCGTGCGGAAGCGCCACAGATCGACGCCATGGAGCTGCGCGATGCGGCACAGCACCGCGAAGCCGTCCAGGTTCATGGCCGAGTAACTCAACGACCGCGTGCGCGCCTCCTCCTGCGGGCAGCTTCCGTCGGGGGCAAATTGCGAAGGCGCCAGGAAGGAGCGGTAGTGTTCCCAGGCCATGGTCCGGGCGGCATCGTCCCGCGCCAGAGTGGCGTAGGCGGCCACCTGCGCGGTCCACCAGGTGGCGTGATTGTTGCGGGTCTTCTTTTCGTCCAGGCCCTTGGGGCTGGCGGTCATCCAGCGGAGGTAGTGGCCGAACCATGCCCTGACGCCGCCGGGAAGGGCGGCGCCCGCTGCTTCGAGCAGCACCACGCCTTGCGCGCAGCGGATCAGCGCCACCGTGTCGATGATGCCGATGCCCCGGCCGGTGTTGCGGCCGATCACCGCCTGACCGAATTCCAGGTTCGGGTTCATGCGCGTCTTGGGATCGACGCACCATGTCTCCAGCACCATCGAGGCGCGCTTCGCCGCCGCCCGGTTGCCCAGCAGAGCGGCGCCCATGCCGAGGGTGAGAACGGCCTCGCTCATCAACGAGAGGTCCCGGTGGTTGGCGGTGAACCGCTCGGGGTTGACCTGGCCATCGCGGCGGATGTAGGGGCCGCCGCGATTCTTCGGATCGGGCCACCAGTACGGCCCCTGGCTGTAGTAGTCGTTCGGCGTGGGCGTGGCGAAGCCGGGCCGGTGGTAGGTCACGCTCCAGGGTCCGGCCGTGAGCGACTCCTCGACGTGCCGCGCCAGCGCGGTCTTCCCCGCGGCCTGGCGCAGGCGGGGCAGGTCATCGGCGGACAGCAGGATCAGCGGCTCGCGTTTCGCCGAGGCGGCGTGCGCCAGCAGCGGCAGTGAGAGGAAGCTCCGGCGACGCATGGTTCTACTCTTCTACCAGATTCCGCCGAAGCGCGGCTTGGCCGACTGCCAGCGGCCGCGGGTGAAGTCGGGCACCTCGACCGGCGCGCTGCCGCGGGCGATGGACTGCTCGGAGAGCGGCGTGATGACGCTCATGATGGCGGAGTCGTAAACGTCGATGGGGGGAGCGGCGCGCTCGCGGACGGCGCGGAGAAACAGCGTCAACTCGATGTAGTCCACGCCGCCGTGGCCGGAGGCGGGCGCGCCTTTGGGCAGCGCCTTCCACCAGGCGTGGTCGTAGCGTTCCTGGTAGGGAGCGAAGGGCTCCCACTGCTCGTGTTGGGGGCTGCGGCCTTCCAGGTAGACGCCGGCGCGGTCCTCGTCGTAGATGCCGTCGGTGCCCTGGATCATCCAGCGGTTGTCGTAAGGGCGGGGAAGTTGCATGTCGTTGTTGATCACCACCGAGTTGCCGCGCGCTGTCTTCACCACCGAGGTCACGATGTCGGACTGCGTGTAGCGGCGGCGCGCGGCGGGGTGATCGGGGCCGAGCTTGCGCGCGAAGCCGCGGTTGATGCCGAGCGAGCGGGTGGCGGTGGCGGTCAGGTATTGGAACCGGTCGCCGCAGTTGATGTCCATCCAACTCAGCACGGGGCCGAGGGCGTGCGTGGGGTACTGGTCGGCGTTGCGGCGCAACAGGTGTTGGCCGCTCCAGCGGGGGGTGCCGTCCTTTTCGAAATACCAGTAGATGCAGTTGTGCGAGTGGGCCGCGTGGCAGTGCACGATCTCGCCCAGCAGGCCGGCGCGGATCATGTTCAGCACGGCCAGGTTGTCGCGGCGGAAGCTCCAGTTCTCCAGCATCATGCAAGGCATGCCGGTCTTCTCGGAGGTGTCCACCAGATCCCAGCACTCCTCCACCGTGAGCGCCAGAGGCACTTCCACCGCGGTGTACTTACCGGCCCGCATCGCGGCTACCCCCATGCGGGCGTGCCATTCCCAGGGAGTGGCGACGAGCACGGCGTCGAGGTCGTCGCGCGCCACCATGCGCATGAAATCCTCTTCATCGCGGCCATAACCTTCCGGGCGGGGAAGGCCGGCCTTCTCGACGGCGGCCTGCGCGCGTGCCAGGTTCGCCGGGTTGGTGTCGCACACCGCCGGGAAGGCGAGGTTGTCCTGCGAGAGCAGGACACGCAGGTGAGAGAAGCCGCGGTTACCCACTCCGATCAGGCCCATGCGGACCGTTTGCAGGGGCGCCGCGCCGCGCAGGGCCGCGCCCGCCGCCAGGAAGTCTCTTCGGCTGACCATGTTCGCTGTTGCCGCTCCTTTCGTATACAATACTCCCCCCGCTGAGATCATTGGCGTAGGGCCGTTAAGGTGTTCGCCGGGCCGGAAAATCGAGGGTTTGCGCGTAGAATGCTAACAGGTGAAGGCGGCGGCGCATCGCGGCGAGCGAGGCTCCGCGCTCCTGGTGGGCGCGGTGTGCGCCGTCTGCATGATGGGCATGCTCGGTCTCGCGGTGGACCTGGGACACATGTTCATCGCGCGTAACGAGGCGCAGGCGCACGTGGATTCGGCGGCGCTGGAGGCGGCCCTGATGCTGGACGGCACCGATGCCGGTCTCGAGGCGGCGCGGGCCGCGGTGGAGGCCAACGGCAACCGGTGGCGCCTGGGCAGGGCGCGTTTCGAGAAGACGCGCACGGAGTTTGCCGCCTCGGCGGAAGGACCGTGGGAGACGGCGCCGCCGGCGGCGGAGATCCGGTTCGTGCGGGTGCGGGCCGAGGTGGCTCCGCCGCTGTACTTCGTCCCCGTCGTGAGCCGGGAGCGGCGCGGGCACGTGGTGGCCGGCGCGGTGGCCGGGCAGACGCCCCGGACGAGCTTCCGCGAAGGAGTGCTGGCATGGGCCTGCGAGGCGCCGGACGCCGGCGATGAGATCCACTTCGGCCTGGCGCCCGGCGGGGTCTGCACGCTGACTCCGATGAACGGCGAAGCGCCGGGCCAACGCCAGAGCCTGGAGGACCGCGCGCGGCGGGATACGGACACGGAGTCCCTCCGTTACGCCGAATATGAGGCGAAGGGCGTGGGCAACGGCAGGCGGCTGGTGCCGGCGCCGGTGGTGAGCGGGCCGCCGCAGAGCCGGGTGTTGGGATACCGGGGCTTCTTCCTGCCGCCGCCGGGAGAGCCAGGGCGCGCCGCCGAGGGTCCGGTGGCGGCCGAGTACGTCGGCAATCACACGCAAGGCCGGAGCCGGCGCGGCGCGGGAGGGCCGGGCGCATTCGTCGTCCGGCTGATGCCATGAGCGGACGGAGGGATCGCGGCGCGGCGCTGATCGAATTCGGCCTGGCGATGGCGCTGCTGGGGCCGCTGATGGCGGCGGTCTTCCAGTTCGGCTATACCTACCTGGTCTACAACATGCTGGAGATCTCGGTGCGCGCGGGGGCGCGGCACGCGGCGTCGCGCGTCTACGATTCCCCCGACGCGACGCCCTCGGAGGCCTACACGCGGGCGGTGCGCAACGTGGTTCTCTGCGGAGATCCGGCCGGGGGCAAGCCGCCGGTGGTTGCCCAACTCGACCCGGCGAACGTCACGGTCCAGATGGAGTTCGTCAAGGGGGCTCCCGCCCGGGTGAGCGTGGCCATCACCGGCTACCGGATCGACGGCATTCTCGGCAAGACGGCGCTTACGGCCAAGCCGCGCGTCGTCTTCCCTTACGTGGGCTCGTGGGAGCCGATGTAGGCGAGGCTATTCCGTTTCCCCGGACTCCTTGCCGGCGTTTTTCCGGCTCAGATCCTCGGCCAGGATGACGGCCTCGGCCAGGTCCCGCATGGGGCGCCGCAGGCGGCGGCTCTCGTTGCGCAGGCGCAGGTAGGCGTCCTCTTCCGTGATTGCGTAGCGTTGTTGCAGGATGCCCTTGGCGCGCTCGACCAGCTTGCGGGTTTCGAGCTGGCGCTTCATCTCGAGCGTGGCTTCCTGCAAGCGCGCGTTCTCCTCGGCCAGCCGCGCCTTGGCGACCGCCACGCCCATCTGCTCGCCGACGAAAGTCAGGAGGGCGACCTCTTCCGGGGTGTGCTCGTGGGGTTCGCGGTGGTGGACGTTGATGACGCCGATCACCTCCCCGTCGCCCACCAGGGGCACCGAGAGAAAGGCCGCGTAGGTGTCCTCGACCAGTCCCGGAAGGCGCTTGAAGCGGGTGTCGCGGGAGGCGTTCTGCGGCAAGGCGACGACGGACTTGTGTTCCGCCACCCAGCCGGTGACGCCTTCTCCCTTCTTCAGATGCAGGCTGTCGAGTTCCTGCGCGTGGGGCAATTGGGAGGCGCGCAGAACGATCTCCCCGGTGCCGGAATCGAGCAGGTAAACCAGGCAGGCGTCGCAGCCGGTCACCTGGACGGTAAGCCCAACCACTTCGCCCAGCATCTCGTCGAGGCTGCGCTGCGAGCTGACGATATTGCTGACGCGATGAAGCAGCGCAACCGGCGTCGCCGGCGGTTCCGCGGACGTGTCTGCCATCATCACCCCAGCGTAAGATGGGAGACGGAACGCGGTCCAATTCAAAGTTTCTATTGGACCCATAGGAGGCCTCGACCGATGCGCACACGCCTCCCGTTGACGGCGATGGGGTTGCTGGCGGCTCTGGCGCCGGCCGCCCCC
>CAYOTD010000066.1:0-12784 GCA_964406685.1 uncultured Solibacteraceae bacterium
TGGCATCGGCGGTGTTCGGGTCGGGGATCGCCGGCTGGAAGGAACCGATCTCGCTCACCGTGCGGTCGCTGGCCATGTCGGTGCTGCCGGCGCTGAACTACGCCGTCCGCGCCGTCCTCGACCCGCTGGCCAAGAGCGACTCGGCCATCCTCCGCTACACCAGCATCGGGATCGTCTACCTGCTCAAGGACACCGTCCTCAGCTTCAAACAGCCCCATTTCCAGCAGGGTTTCTTCCTGGGGCTGATCTTGCTCGCCGTTCTGGCGGCGAACATGCGCGTGACGCGCTTCTGGTGCCGGGCGTTGTGCCCGCTGGGCGCGCTGCTGGGGGCGATATCGCGCTGGTCGATCCTGGGGCTGGAGAAACGCCCCGCGCAGTGCGGGGACTGCAACCGCTGCCTGCTGCATTGCCAGGGCGGCGACGACCCCATCCCCGGCGTTCCCTGGCGCAAGGCCGAATGCCACCTCTGCATGAACTGCGTGGATCAGTGCCCGGAAGGCGGCATCGCGTTCCGCCTCTTCCCCGCCGCGGTCACGTCCAAGCCCGCCCCCGACCTTCAGCGCCGCAAGATGCTCACCAGCCTGGCCGCCGGCGCAGCGGCCGCGCCACTGCTGCGCGCCGAATCCCGCGGCCGGCCGGTGCGTCCCCCCGGCGCGCTGGAGGAATCGGATTTCCTGGCGCGCTGCATCCGCTGCGGGGAGTGCATGAAGGTCTGCCCCAACAACGCCCTGCAACCGGCCCTGGGCGAAGCGGGGTTCGAGGGCCTCTGGACGCCGGTTGTGGCGCCGCGTATCGGCTACTGCGAACCAAGCTGCGTGCTCTGCGGCCAGGTCTGCCCCACCGGCGCGATCTGGGAGTTCACCGGCGCGCAGAAGGGCTGGATCGGCACCGCCGCCGCGCAGCCGATCCGCATCGGCACCGCGTTCTACGATCATGGCCGCTGTCTGCCGTGGTCCATGGCGACCGAGTGCATCGTCTGCGAGGAGTGGTGCCCCACCAGCCCCAAGGCCATCTATCTGCGGCCCGCCGAAATCGCCGGGCCGGACGGCAAGACGCGAACCCTGCGTCAGCCGTATGTCGACCCCGCCCGTTGCGTGGGGTGTGGCGCGTGCGAGTACGCCTGCCCGGTCAAGGAGCGCCCCGCCATCTACGTCACCAGCGTGGGCGAGAGCCGCTCGCGCGCCAACCAGATCCTGCTGCGGAGCGCGCCGCGCAAGGCGGCGGTGTCGCTGTTCCCCGAGTCGGGAGAGGCGGCGGGCTGGAACCGAGCGGGTGAAATGCGCACCTTCCCGGCCGAAGAGTTGTGGCAGTACATCAACGGCGGGGCGAACCGCTACCTGGAAGCGGGGGTGGAGAAGACCCTGACCACCGACTACCGCTTCGACAACCGCATCGACGCGGTGGTGGACATCTACGTCATGAAGGCGGCCGAGGGAGCCGCGCAGGTTCTGGAGCGTGAATCGTCCCAGGGAAGCCGGCCGGCGGCGGTAGGCGACGCCGGGCGCTCCCACAGCCAGAGCATCGTATTCCGCAGAAAGAACTACTTCGTGCGGTTGATCGCCTATCGGGAAGATCCGAGGATTGGGGAAGCGCTGGAGAGGCTGGCCGCGGCGGTCGACCGAAGGCTGGTCCAGTAAGAGGAGGTGTGCATCATGTCTGACAATCGTCCCGTCGCGCGCCGGGATTTCCTTCATACATCCGCGGCGCTGGCGTTTTCCGGCTGCGGGTTCGCCGACCGGGTCAAGGGTCCGGAAGCTGTGGAGGAGGCTGCCGCCAAGGTCGGCCGCCTGCCGCGCCGCAAGCTGGGCGGCGGGCGCGAGATCTCCGTCATCGTGGGCGCCTCTTCCTGGAGCCGGCCGGCGGTGGAGGCCGGCATCCGCTGCGGCGTCAATTTCTGGCACAAGACCGAGGAGTGGGAAGGCAACGTCCCCCAGGACATTCTCAAGAACCGCGATGCCCACTACTGCCAGGTTTGCGTGGACCGCAGCCGCGGCAACCACGAGGTCGGCGTGCAGGACGAAGAGGCGGCCTACCAGTTGGTCAAAAACGCCGTCGCGCGCACCGGGCTGCGCTACTTCGACGACATGCAGTTCCACTTCGGCTACCACACCGTCGCCGAACTGAAGGGCAACCGCGCCTTCGTGCGCGCCTACCAGCGGCTGAAGAAGGAGGGCCTGGTCAAACATCTGTGCCTGTCCCAGCACAGCTACACCGGCAACTCCCGCGTGCCGGGAGGCCAGGGCGCGCCCGAGATCCTGAAAGCCGTCGCCGAGGAGGGCGTGTTCGAGCACGCCCAGTTCATCTACTCCTACGGGGAGCGCGACACCTGGAACGATTTCCTCACCTTGGCCCGCCGGAAAGGCTTCGGGACCATCGCCATGAAGACCGGCCGCGGCGTGGGCCGTATGGCCGGTGATGCGGAGTTCATGAAGCAGTTTCCGGCGGGCACGACTCCCTATCACGCCCTGGCGCGGTGGCTGACCACGCGCGCCCCGATCGACGCTGCGGTGATCCAGATCACCAGCCTGAGCCAGTTCACCGAGACGCTCTCCGGCGCGGGCAAGGAGCCGCGCGCGGCCGATGCCGAAGCCATCCGCAAGATGGTGGCCTATGCCGACCGCCAGGCCTGCCGGCTGTGCGGCGAATGCCAGGGCGCCTGCGAGCGGAACGTCCCCATCGCCGACATCCTGCGCTTCGAGCGCTACGCCCGCGACTACCGCGACCCTGTCCGCGCGCGCTATCTGTACTCGCGCCTCGAAGTCCGCGCCGACGCCTGCGTGGGGTGCCGCTCGTGCACGGCCCACTGCCCGCAGCCGCTGAACATCCCGGAGAAGCTGGCCGAGGCGCACCGGATGCTGGCGTAGAGCGCCCTCACAGGCCAGGCAGGCGGTCCACGAGGCTCAAGACAGCCGCGAAGGCCTCCTCGAGCTCAGGGAAGCTACGGCGCGTTGTCTCCTTGAGCCCGTTGTATCCCTGGGCGGCGCGAATCCGGATCTCGTCCTGATGAAAGGCTGCGCGCGACACCGGGACACTGCGGGCGGCGGCCTTTTCGAGAAGGAACCTCGCCACGAGGTCAAGGTCGAGGTGGGGGTATTCTCGTACAGCGACGCAGATATCGAGCACGTCCTGCGGGCGGTGGCGGTTACGCAGTGGCTGCTGGAGCAACGCTCGCAGCTTCTCGGCCACGATGTCCTCGATCCGGCAAACCTGGACCGGGTTCGAACCTTCGATCTCAAGCTCCTCGGTCCCGCAGGCTGGCTCATTGAGGCTGACCTCGATGGGAACCACTGCCTTCGAACTCTGTTCCTGCTCGATGAGTTGCCTGTTGCGCCGGTCGTCGGGGAGCGCATAGTCGATCGTGCCTTCGTGAGTGATGAAGGTGCGGTTGGAACCCGGCGGTTGCTGCTCCATTCTCTGGACACGGTAGAGAACGCCCGTGCGCCCGGTCACCCGGGAGAGGCTCGGGGTGAGCAGGCTGGCGAGCTCTTCCGCCGTGAGCATCGAGTCCGTCGCGGAGAAGTCAAGATCCTTCGTGCTCCGGTTCGGCAGCCAGACGAAGTCCAGGGCATTGCCTCCTTTGAATGCCAGTATCCGGCTGAGGGTGCGCGAATCCGCAACCGCCTGAAGGACGCCGAATTGCGCGAATCGGAACTTGGCCTCAGCCACCCTCATCTTGTTGGACGCAGCCCACTCGCCAATGCCACTTAACGATGCCGGATAGGTGAACTTCACGCTCCGCCCTCATGCAAGACGTCGATTGGCGCGTTGATCGACAGTTGCCACCGCTCGCTGAACTGCGGGAGGAATGCGGCCCCACCGTTCAGCTTGCTCGAACCGCCGCGTTGCGCCCGCTTGACCCACTCATCGAGTACGGGATGTGTGAGGCCCAGTTCCTCCATCAGGTAACCGGCGCGCTGGCGCAGGATGCCGATGTTCAGATGGTCCACGCACTTCACCAACGCTCTTACGTCGATCAGGTCCCGGTATCCGGCCCAGGCATTCAGGACGTTGTCGAACCCGCCGCACCACTCCGGCTTCAACAGCGCGTCCAGCAAGGTTCGTTCGGGAGTTGTGACGCGCACCGAATAACCGTGCGGCTCGAACTCGGAGGTTCCCCCGATCCGCCTCTCGACGAGCTGATGCCAGTGAATCGTCCGGCCAAGAACGGTCTCTGCGGTCCGCCCGCGAACCAGCGCAACTCCCTGCCAATCCTCGGATCGCGTACCCGGCGGCAGGAACCCACCGGAACCACTCGCCGGTATGGACACGTGAATGTCCTTGCTCAGTTGCTGGGTCATCTGATGGAAGCTCAGCGCCGAGATGTGACTCAGCGTGGCGTATGGATGAAGCTCCATCAACACCTCTTCCTCTTCCACGACGCCACTGCGGGAATAGGGCGCATTGACGCGATAGAGGCTCGAGAGGCCCTCAATCGGCTCCAGTTCGCCGGCCTTCGCCAGCCGCCTCAGGATGGGCCGGACCTCAAGCACGCTCCGCGGCGGATTCCTCCATCGGCGTTCTTCGGCCGGGATTTCGTCGGTGGCTCTGCGCAGCAGGATCACGGCCCGCCATTCCGACAGGACGCGCCGGTTCTCGGCGGCCAGCCTCCTATGGAGTGCGTCAAGAATGGCGATACGGCGGAGTCCCACAAATTCCTATCATACTGAGCTTGTCGTCCTCAGGACGACAAGCTCAGTATAATAGAAATCTTGTCATCCGTCAATACCCTTGTTTTGAGCTTCGCGCGATGTGAGAAAATCGGTCTAGTGGTCCGGAACTCCCAAGCCGGCCGCCGGGAATTCTTGCTCTCGGCTTTGGGCGGAACGGCGTGCGGTCGTGCTGCCTCCGAGGGACCCTCGAAGGTGGTGGTCGCGCGCGGGGCTTCGGGGGCGGCTGCTCTCCTGGACAAGGCCATGCAGGCCTGTTTCGACTGCGACTCCCCCCTTGAGGCGTGGAAGCGGGTCGTGCGGCCGGGCGAGGTGGTGGGGCTCAAGGTGAACTGCCTGGCCGGCCGCGGCGCTTCTACCAGCGTGGCGCTGGTCGAGGCGGTCGCGGAACGGCTCCAGCAGGCCGGCGTCGCGGCCAGGAATATCATCGTCTGGGACCGGCTGGGGTCGGACCTCGAACACGGCGGGTTCCGGACGGGTTCTCGCCGCGGCGGCATCCGCTACGTGGGAAACGACGAGGCGGGTTACGAGGACGAACTGGCCGCCTTCGGCAGCGCCGGCAGCCTGCTGGCCCGCACCCTCACCCGCACCTGCGACGCCGTCATCAACCTGCCCGTGCTCAAGGACCACGGCATCGTGGGCGTCACCATGGCGCTGAAGAACATGTTCGGCGCCATCCACAACCCGAACAAGTACCACCTGAGCGCAGGCGATCCCTACGTGGCCGACGTCTACATGTTGCCGGGGATCCGCCGGAAGACCCGGCTGGCGATCTGCGACGCTCTCACGGCGCAATACGAAGGCGGACCGTCCTACATGCCGCAGTGGGCTTGGCCGTTCAACGGGTTGTTGGTATCGCGCGACCCGGTGGCGCTGGACGCCGTCGGCTGGCGCATCATCGAGGACAAGCGCGCCGAGAAGGGGATGAAGACGCTCAAGGCCGCCGGAAGGGAGCCGAGCTACATCCGCACCGCCGCCGACGCGAACCACCGGATCGGAACGTGCGACCTGGCGCGCATCCGGCGCGTGGACGTGTGAGATGGCCGCCAACGACCAGTTCACCGTCGAAGCGCGCTTCTATGAGAAGCTGCCCTACCGCAAGATCAAGTGCACGCTGTGCCCGCGCGAGTGCGTCATCGACGACCGCGAGCGCGGCTACTGCGGCGTGCGCGAGAACCGTAACGGCGTCTACTACACCCTCGTCCATTCGCGCGTGGTCTCGGCCCACGTCGACCCCATCGAGAAGAAGCCGCTGTTCCACTTCCTGCCCGGTTCTCTGGCCTTTTCCCTCGCCACGGCGGGCTGCAACGTGAACTGCAAGATGTGCCAGAACTGGGAGATCTCGCAGGTGCGTCCGGAACAGGTGCGCAGCCTCTACCTGCCGCCCAAACGGCTGGCCGGACAGGCCGTCGGCGCCGGGTGCAAGTCGATCGCCTACACCTACAGCGAGCCGGTGGTTTTCTACGAGTACATGTCGGATTCCGCGGACGCCGGCCGTGCGGCGGGGGTGAAGAGCGTCGTCATCACCGGCGGCTACATCCAGGAGGCGCCGTTGCGGCAACTGGCCCAGCGGGTGGACGCCATCAAGGTGGATCTCAAAGCGTACTCGGAGAAGTTCTACCGCGAGGTGGTCAACGGGGAGCTCAAACCGGTTCTCAACGCCCTGGTCACAATCCGAAAGCTCGGCCTGTGGAGCGAGATCGTCTACCTGGTGATCCCGACCCTCAACGACTCGGATTCGGAACTTCGCGGGGTTGCGAAGTGGGTCAAAGGGAATCTCGGCCCGAGCGTGCCATTGCACTTCACCCGGTTTCACCCGGCGTACCTGCTGAAGAACCTTCCGCCGACGCCCGTCCGGACGCTGGAACGGGCCAAGGCGATCGCCGACGCCGAGGGCCTGGAGTACGTCTATGTCGGCAACGTGCCCGGCCATCCGGGTGAAAACACCTATTGCCCGAAGTGCCGGCGCGCGGTGGTCGAGCGGACCGGTTTCACGGTCACCGGTCTGCGGCTTCAGAAAGGCAAATGCGCTCACTGCCAACAGCCGATAGCGGGAATATGGGGAGTCTGAGATGATGATGCGAATTCTGACACGCGCCGCGGTTCTCGCCCTCGCCTGCACGACATGGGGTTGTGCCGCCGACGGCAGGACCAGAACGCCCGCGGTGGCCGGATCCTTCTATCCGGCCGGCGCCGGCGATCTGGTGAGAATGATCGACGGATTCCTGGCCCAGGCCACCCCGCCGGCCCTCGCCGACGTGGTGGCGGTGATTGCGCCGCACGCCGGTTATCAGTTCTCCGGGGCGGTGGCGGCGCATTCCTACGCGCTGTTGAAGGGCCGCAGGGTGGAGCGGGTCGTCATCATCGCGCCGTCCCATGTCGACAGCTTCGATTTCTCCTCGATCTACGATGGCGCGGCCTACGCGACGCCGCTGGGCGAGATTCCGGTGGATCAGGCCTTTGCGGCCCGTCTCGCGGCGGCTCTGAAGGTCAAGCCCTCGGGCCGGGGCCACATCGCGCCGGGACAGCGCGGCGAGCATGCCATCGAGGTGCAGCTTCCGTTCCTCCAGCGTGTCGCCAGCGGTTTCAAGCTGGTTCCGGTGGTGATGGGCGACCAGAGCTATGACGCCTGCCGCGCGCTCGGCCTGGCCCTGGCCGATCTCATCCGCGGGCCGGAGACGGTCATCGTGGCCAGTTCCGACCTGTCGCACTACCGCTCCTACGCCGCCGCGACGGCGGTGGACCGCAAGACCCTGCGCGCCATCGAGGAATGGGATCACCTGAGCTTGTCCCGCAACCTCGAGCGCCAGATCTGGGAAGCCTGCGGCGGCGGGCCGATTGTGGCCACGATGATCGCCGCCGAGAAGCTGGGCGCGCGGCGGGCGACGCTGCTCAAGTACGCCAATAGCGGCGACACCGCTGGCGGCAAGAGCCAGGTGGTCGGATACGGCGCGATGGCTTTCTCCAAGACAGGCGGGTCGGGCGGAGCCGGTTTCTCGCTGAACGAGCGGGAGAGGCACGAACTGCTGAGCCTGGCCGTGCGGTCGGTGGAGAGCATCGTGAAGACCCGCCGCATGTACGAGTATCAGGTGGCCGGCTCCGAGGCGCTGACCCAGGAGCGTGGCGCCTTCGTGACGCTCCGGCGCGGCGGCGAGTTGCGCGGCTGCATCGGCTACCCCTCGCCGATCAAGCCGCTGCCGTTGACCGTGCGCGACGTGGCCGCTTACGCCGCGACCAAAGACAGCCGCTTCCCCCCGGTTACGGCGGCGGAGTTGGGTGAACTGGAATACGAGATCTCGGTGCTCTCGCCCCTGCGGCGCGTGCTCAATGTCGAGGAGATCGAAGTGGGCCGCGACGGACTGGTCGTCAAGAAGGGCGGCAGCGAGGGCCTGCTGTTGCCCCAGGTGCCCACCGAGCAGCACTGGGACCGGATGAAGTTCCTCGAGAACGCCTGCCTCAAGGCAGGCCTGCCTGCCGACTCCTGGAAGGACCCGGACACCGATATCTTCACCTTCACCGCCCTGGTGTTCGGCAGCCGCGGCAAGTGAGGTGTGCCTGCCGGCTCTGCTCCACCAGAGCGCGATGCTCGGGGTTGGCGGCGTCGTAGCGGCGCAGGCCCAGCACGTCCAGCATGCCGGGCGAACCGAAACCCTTCCCGCCCGCCACGCTGTGCGCGCGCACCAGCGAATCGATGGGCTCGCTGTTGAGCAGAGCGCAGAGGTAGTGGGCCTCGTCGCCCGACGCCGCGGCGATGAAGACGCAGGTTTCCTGGGGGATCACCGGGCGCTCACCCTCCACGACTGCCGCGTTCATCCGCCGGTCCATGCGGCGCCAGACCACTTTGGCCGGCGCCAGGGTGTAGGGTCCCACGGCAAACATCGAGTAGAACGGTCCGCGCTCCATCAGCGCGCGCACCGCGCTGCTGCGGCGCCGGCGAAGGAGCTTCTCGAACCGCTTGAGGTAGGCATAGGTCAGCGGAAACGACGCCTTCATGCGCGCTTCCTCGATCCCCTTGCGCGCCGCCGGCTCCTGCGCCAGCAGGATGTGGGCCGAAGGCCGCGCGCGGAAGCGTCCCACGTCGCACCAGCGCAGCAGCGGATAGACGAGATCCGGTTCGATGACGTGCCGGCCGGAGGCGACTTTGCGCTTGCCGCACTCGACCAGGTTCTCGACCACCAGGTTCGCGCCTTCGCGCCCCACCACCCGCAGCCAGTAGACGCCGTTGGCGCCGCCCGAGTAGGCGCCCGCGTGCGCCCGGTAGTCCGACGGCCCGGTGGCCGGCGCCGGTTCGTCTTTCGGCACGATGATCCACGGCGAAGTGGAACGAGCCGGATCGACCGGGCGGGCGGCGCACTCCTCGCGCGGCTCCCATCGGACGTACCGCACCGGGTACTCGGTCGAGCGCCCTTTTTCCAGGAACACCACGGCGCTCCAGTTCGCCGCGCCGTCGAACGGCTTCCGGCGCACCATGTCGTCAACGCGCCAGACGCCGAGCGGGGCGCCCGCGCGCCCGATGCGGAAGCGGCGGAAGCCGTCGCCCGCACCCTTGCTCTGGAACAGCGTCTGCGTGATAACGAATCCCAGCCGGCCCCCTTCGCGCAGGTAGCGGTCCGCCGCGGCGTAGAGCATCAGGGCCGCCAGATCCTTCTTGCCGCCGCCCTGGCGGCCGGCCGCCGCCGGCAGGTTGAATAGGCCATAGTCGCGCCACAGCGGCTTGGTGCGCTCGCGGTAGGCTTCCGGCAGGTGGTCCCAGGCGATCCAGGGAGGGTTGCCGGCGACGAAATCGGCTTGCCCCAGCCAATCGGAAGCGGGCTCGACGATAGAATCGCGCCTCTCCACCGGAATCCGCGGTTCCCGGCCCGGCGGCGCCAGGTCGCGAATAGCGAGGCGGTAGTTTGCCCGCGCGGTGAACACCGCCAGCGGATTCACGTCGAATCCCGCCACGGAGGAGAGAATCCGTGCCAGCAACTCCTCCGCTGGCAGGTGGCCCAGGTGGCGCCGCAGGCGGTTGATGGCGGCGACGAGAAACGTCCCCGAGCCGCAGGCCGGGTCGACCAGGCGCTGGTCCGCGTAGCCCAACTCGTCGAGCACGTGCTCGGCCAGCCAGTCCGGCGTGTAGTACTCGCCCAACGCGTGGCGCCGGCGGCGAGGGAAAATCTGCTGGTAGAGATCCTTGAAGGCGTCGCGGCTGGCGCCCGGCGGCCCGCACAACTCCGTCAGCCCCTCTTCGTCGCCGCCGATGCGGGCCAGCAGCGACTCGACACTCGACAGATACAGCCGGGCGGAATCGTCCACGCTCGTCGTGTCGTCGATTGTCCCACACGCTGGCGTACAATGGCTGGCGGATGCCGACCGGAAGACTTGCGCTGTCGTTGCTGGCCGTGGCCCTGGTAATGGGCGCGGCCGATCTCACTTACCAGAAGCCGCCCCAGGCCGTACTGGACGTGCTCCACGCCCCCGCGCCGCCGGAGTTCTCCGTGAACCCGGCGGGCACGCACGTGCTGCTGCTCACCCCCCTCCGCTATCCGCCCATCGCCGATCTGGCGCGGCCCATGCTGCGCCTGGCCGGCCATCGCATCGACCCGGCCAACAACGGGCAGCACATGCCTCGCTCCTTCGTCTCCTTCATGCTGCTGGCCATCGACGGCGGCGCGCAAACCCCCGTCGCGCTGCCGCCGGGCGGGCGGGTCTCGGCGCCGCGCTGGAGCCCGGACGGCCGCCGGTTCGCGTTCCTCAACTCGGCCCGCAACACGGTCGAGCTGTGGGTGGGCGAGACGGCCACGGCCCAAGTGCGCCGCATCGCCGGCGTGGCGGTCAACGCGGCGCACGGCGAACCGCTCCAGTGGATGCCGGGGAGCGCCGCCCTGCTGGTGCAACTGGTTCCGCCGGGTCGTGGGACTCCGCCAGCGGCGCCCGCGGCTCCCGCCGGGCCGAACGTGCAGGAGAGCGCGGGCCGCGCAGGCCCCGTCCGCACGCTCCAGGACATGCTGACCAGCCCGCGCGACGAGGACCTGTTCGACCACTACGCCACCGCGCAACTGGCGCTGGTCGACGCCGCCACAGGCAAGGTCTCCCCGGTTGGCAAGCCGGCTGTCTTCCTCTCCAGCGAGCCCGCCCCCGACGGGAGGCACATCCTCGTCACGCGGGTTCACCGGCCCTACTCCCATCTGTTCGACTCGGCCGCTTTCCCGCGCGAGGTCGAGGTCTGGGACTCCGCCGGCAAAGCGGTCCACACGGTGGCCAGCCTGCCCTTGGCGGACCGCGTCCCCATCGAGGGCGTGCCCACCGGGCCGCGCCAGGTGGAATGGCGCGCCGATCAGCCGGCGACCCTGGTCTGGGCCGAGGCTCTGGACGGAGGCGATCCGCGCCGCAAAGCGCCGCACCGCGACCGGCTCATGACGATCTCCGCTCCCTTCCAGGGCGCCCCTCGCGAGATGCTCAAGATCGAGCACCGCTTCGCCGGTATCGACTGGAGCGAGAGCGGCGAGTTCGCCCTGTTCTCCGACACGGAACGCGAGCGCCGCTGGATCCGGACCTTCGCGCTGAACCTGCGCGCGCCGGACGAGGCCCCGCGGCTGCTCTGGAGCCGTTCGACGCGGGACCGCTACGGCGCGCCCGGCCAAGCCGTGCAGAGGACGCTCGCCAGCGGCCGGCGCGCGATCCGGCAGTCCGGCGACTGGATCTTCCTGAACAACCCCCAGGGCGCCACCCCGCAAGGCGACCGCCCGTTCCTGGACCGCTACAACACCAGGACCGGCAAGGCGGAGCGGCTCTTCCAATCCGCCGCCGCCGGCTTCGAGGTGCTCTCCGCGATACTCGATGAGACCGGCACGCGCCTGCTCACCGTGAAAGAAAGCCCTACCGAGCCGCCGAATCTCTTCCTGCGCACCGCCGGATCGGAGAGGGCGCGCGCGCTGACCCGCTTCCCCGACCCCGCCCCGCGCCTCCGCGCCATCCGCAAGCAACTGGTGACATACAAGCGCGCCGACGGCGTGGATCTGTCCTTCACCCTCTACCTGCCGCCGGACTACAAGGAAGGCACGCGGCTGCCCACACTCATCTGGGCCTACCCGTTCGAGTACGTCGACGCGGGCACGGCCGGGCAGGTCTCGGGCACCACGCAGCGGTTCACGCTGTTCAGCGGCCCGTCGCATCTGTTCCTGGTGCTGGCGGGTTACGCCGTGCTGGACAACGCCGCCATGCCGGTGGTGGGCAGCCCCGAAACGGTCAACAACACCTACGTCGAGCAGATCGTGATGAACGCCCGGGCGGCCATCGACAAGGCCGCGGAGATGGGCGTCACCGATCCGAAGCGCGTGGGCGTCGCCGGTCACAGCTACGGCGGCTTCATGACGGCCAACCTTCTGGCCCACTGCGATCTGTTCCGCGCCGGCATCGCGCGGTCGGGCGCGCACAACCGGACCCTCACCCCGTTCGGTTTTCAGAGCGAGCGCCGCACGCTGTGGGAAGCGCCCGAGGTCTACCTCAGGATGTCGCCGTTCCTGCACGCCGACAAGATCAAGACGCCGCTGTTGCTGATCCACGGCGAGGCCGACAACAACTCGGGGACCTTCCCGATCCAGTCCGAGCGAATGTACCAGGCGGTGCGCGGCAACGGCGGCATCGCGCGGCTGGTCATGCTGCCGTACGAATCTCACGGCTACCAGGGGCGCGAGTCGGTCGAGCACACGCTGTGGGAGATGATCCACTGGCTTGACCGGTATGTGAAGGAGTAGGAGGCATCCCCATGTCCGTCTCCCAGATTCTGGAGCGGCTCGGCATCGAGCCGGTGAATTCGGGCGCCTGTGCCGGCGATTGGATCCCCAGTCCCGCCGGCGGCGAGATGGCTTCCCTCAACCCCAGCGACGGCAGCGTGATCGCGCGCGTCCGCATGGCGGCCGAGGAGGACTACGACGAGGTCGCCTGGAACGCGCAGAAAGTGTTTGACCGCTGGCGGATGCTGCCCGCGCCCGCTCGCGGCCAGATCCTCCGCGAAATCGGCGACGAGTTGCGCCGCGCCAAGGACGACCTGGGCGCGCTGGTATCGATCGAAATGGGCAAGATCCTGGCCGAGGGCCGCGGCGAAGTGCAGGAGATGATCGACATCGCCGATTTCG
>CAYOTD010000067.1:0-2058 GCA_964406685.1 uncultured Solibacteraceae bacterium
CAATCCCTAAGAAGATCCCAGGACAGACTCCAGCGACTTTGGAGGGTTCCGTTGTACTTGCCAAGTCTCTAAACCCCAAACAAGATCAGCAGCCGCAGAATAGACGGCATTCTGCGGCAGCCGTCCCTGGGGAGGCTTCCGTAGCGGAACATGCCTTCTCGGATGCCGACGTGAGACTGGTCCGCAAAGCCATCGCGGTCTACACGGATGGTGAAGTCGACGATTTCAACCTCGGTCGAAGATGCCTCCAGGCCGGACAGGGGGCATCCGCGCGGGAGATCGTCGAGTTCCTCGATGGCAAGCAGAGGGAGAAGAACGGCCGGTATCGTTGGGGCGCGAAGAACGGCCCGCAGAAGCCAGCCTGGTTCGTTGCGATCGTACGCGAAGAGTTCAGGCGCCGATCCGAACAGCGGGAGGCGCGGAAGCTACGCATCATCCCGCTCAGCCGGCGCGAACCGGCACGGGGAGATCCGGCATTCGACCGGATGACGGCCGCGATCGAGCTGCCAGACGCCGGGCCAGCCCGGCAGAACGACGACGGATATTCGCACCACACCGACGTTGACGACCATTCCGTACCCGGAGAGGACGATCTCGATGAGACCTTCCCCATTGACCCACCCTTCTGACCATCGAAGCGCAGAGATGAAGCCCACCACGAGAAGCGGAAGGCCGGCGAAGCACAACTGCTGGCGCACTCACTACGTCACGGCGCCGTGTTGTGTGTGCGGAGCCAGGCTCGAGGTGTGTCACGTCCCGCTGTACCACCGAGGATTCTTCTGCCAAACTCACTGCCCCGTGTGCGGTGCTGCCCCAGAAAGACCGACCGGCGGACCGGCGACGGAGAATCACGAGGTGGTGCCGTGCTAAGGGAGCGGTGCGGGAAGTGGCACTACCGCTTCCAGGCGGATGGCCGGGAATTTCACGGCAGCACCCAGTTGCCGGCGACGGAAGCGAACCGCCCCGCGGCGGCGCAAAAGGAGGCCGCCGTGCGCGCGCTGGTGGAGGTCGGGCATGGCGACGCACTGAGCCCAGGTAGGATCTCGTTCGGGGGAGCGCTGAGGAGGCACCTCCGCTGGTGCTACACCGAGTACAAACCGAGCTCGGCGCGGCGGTTCGAGATCAGCTTCGCCAGTTTGCGCCGATTCTTCGGCGATCGGCGAAAGGTGGGCAGCATCACCGCCGGCCAGATCGAGGAGTACAAGGCGTGGCGTCGTGTCGAGCAGAGAGTCTCCGCGGCAACGCTCCGCAATGACCTGAATGCCCTTTCTGCGTTCTTCGAGTTCGCTCGCCGATGCCGCTGGGTCAGCCGTAATCCGGTTCGAGACGTAGAACGTCCCCGAACCGAGGTTCCTCCCCAGCACCCGCTCAAGGAACTGGAGAAGCGCCTGCGGTGGGCGCTCAACTACTCGGGATGCATGATGCGGCAGTTCGGGTTCAACCTGGAGCCCATCCGGGACGATCTTGCCCGGCTGTGCGCTGAGGTGAGATCACTTCAGCCGGGAGTCGGAGCGGCAGACGCCGGCCGCGAGGAAGGACACGGAGCGTGACGGCTGCCGCTCCTATTGCCGCTTGTCAGCCGAACGCGGAGGGTAGGATCGCGTGAGCGTTGCCGCGCCCAGTCTCGATATAATCCGCCTTGTCCTTGACGGAGGACAGGAGGACTCGATGCCGAGACAGCGCTGGCAGGATCCCACGATCCAGATCCGCTCCGATGTTGCCCGACCGTTCTACTTCATCCGGCCGTTTGTCCCTGTGGTCACACCGGAGGGGATCGTTAGAAAGCAGCGGTCAATCCCGCTCGGCTTCTGCGACGGGACCAGCAAGCGGCAGGCCCAGGCCAAAAAGCAGGAGGTGATGGCGACCGTGAACGCCGGCAGGTTCGTTG
The DNA here is from genome assembly GCA_964406685.1 of uncultured Solibacteraceae bacterium. Classification (GTDB taxonomy): domain Bacteria; phylum Acidobacteriota; class Terriglobia; order Bryobacterales; family Bryobacteraceae; genus JACQZT01. The sequence continues at coordinate 1,889 of CAYOTD010000067.1, forward strand.
TGGAATGCCAGATTCCTTTCCGGGATCTCGCCCGCAAGTACCTCGACGCGCGCCTGCCGCAACTCGGCGCGGCAACACAGGCGAAGTACCGCCACCACATAGAGAATCACCTCATTCCGGATCTAGGCAGTCTGCGGCTCTGCGACATCGACCCAGCGACGGTCGAAGTT
>CAYOTD010000067.1:2068-12748 GCA_964406685.1 uncultured Solibacteraceae bacterium
AGCCAGGCGAGGAGCTTCCGGGCCTGTCCTGGTGGACTCGCGCGGACCTGAAGAACATCCTTTCCGCCGTCTACACCGCCGCGGAGGAATGGAAGCTATGGCGAGGCGACAATCCGTGCGCGCGCGTGAAACTCGGCCGGCGGAAGGAGGCCCGCGAGAAGCGCATCCTGAAACCTCAGGACTTCCTCCGGCTGCTGGCAGCGCTGCCCGACCATGTGCGCTTCATGGCCCTGGTCGCCTGCTTGATCGGGCTGCGAATTTCAGAAGTGCTCGGGCTTCGCTGGCGCGACATCGACCTGGAGAAAGGCACTCTCACGGTAGCGCAGCGATGGCATCGCGGCGACTTGGACGAGCCCAAGAGCAATCGCAGCCGGCGGACTCGGCAACTCGGCGCTCTCGCCGAGGAGTTCCGCCGTCGACGTCCAGCGATCGAAACAGGCGGTGGCTACGTGTTCTGTGACGACGAGGGCCGGCCGTTCGACGATCGCAACCTGAACCAGCACGTCCTGAGACCCGCGGCGCGGCGGCTGGGCCTGTACTGGGAGGGTTTCGGTTTTCACACGTTCAGGCGCATGAACGTCTCCTGGCGCCAAGACCTCGGCGGCGCACACCCGATGGAGGCGATGCTGGCCGCCGGCCACACCAAGCTGGAGACGACCTCCGAGTACTTCGTGATCGACGCAGACCGCGAGCGGAGTCACGTGAACCGCATCCTGGAGGCACTGGTCAATTCGGCCACTCCCGAGCCAAACCAGCACGTAATCAGCACGGAGTCGCTTCAGTAAAAACGCTAAGTCCTTTAGAATGTGGTGGGCCTGACAGAACTCGAATCTGTGACCTCTACCGTGTCAAGGTAGCGCTCTAACCAACTGAGCTACAGGCCCCAAGTGGGATCGCTCTTCACTATAGCACAGCAGGCGGGGAGACACCGACGCGGGCCGCGGTCGCCACGAGTTTGTCCCAGACGGCCGCATCCAGGGAGATGCCGGTGCGGCGGCGCTCCTCTTCCAGGCGCCATTCCGGGTCGCCGGCGACGAGGACCTCGTCGTAGCCGGAGGCCGGCCGCGACGATTTCACTCCCGCCACGAGCGCCTCGATCCGGCGGCGGAATTCTTCCAAGGGCATCAGACGCGCCACGTCGATGGCCAGGAAGAAGTGGCTGGTCGCCATGGGGCGCGAAAGGATGTAAACCCCGCCGATTTCGGTCGACATGGCGCCGCCGGATAGCACGCCGCAGAGGATCTCGACCATCATCGCTAGGCCGCTGCCTTTGTAGCCGCCCAGCGGCATCAGCAGGCCAGCGAGGGCAGTCTCGACATCGGTGGTCGGCTCGCCCGCGCGGTCCATCGCCCAGCCGGAGGGAATCGATGCCTTTCCTTCCAGCTTCGCCTTGACGATCTTGCCCATGGCGACCGTGGTGGTGGCCATGTCGAGCAGCCAGGGATGGCCTCCCTCGCCCGGCACCGAGACCGAAATGGGATTTGTCCCGACCCGCTTTTCCCTGCCCTGCCAGGGCGCCACGCTGGGCGAGGCGTTGGACATCGCGATGCCGATCATGCCGTGCGCCGACATCCGCAGGGACCAGTAGGCGGCCGCGCCGAAGTGGTTCGAGCGCCGCGCGGAAACCACTCCCACGCCGTGTTCGCCGGCCAGCCGCACGGCGTGGTCCACGCAGGCGGCCGAGACGGCCTGTCCCACGCAGTTCTCGCCGTCATAGAGCAGGCAGCCGCCGCTCTCGGAGATCACCCGCCCGCGGCCTCGAATGTCGATGTTGCCGCCCAGGAAATGGTCCAGGTAGAAGGTCAGTAACTGCACACCGTGCGAATCCACACCGCGCAGGTTGGCGAAGACCAGGCAGTCGGCGGTTACAGCGGCGGTTTCGGGTTCCAGGCCCGCGCCGGCGAGAATGCGCTCGGCGAACTCCCGCAAAGGAGCGGGAAGGATCACAACCCGGTTCATTGTGCGCACCAGCCGCCGTCGATCAGGATATCGGTGCCGGTGATGTAGGCGGCCTCCTCCGAGCAGAGAAAAACGGCCAGGGCGCCGATCTCCTCCATCTTGCCCCACCGGCCCAGAGGGACCTTGGCCAGGAAGGCTTTGGTCACCTCCGGCGTTTCCAGCAGCGCGGCGTTCATCTCGGTCAGAAAGGGTCCCGGGCTGATGCCGTTCACGGTGATGCCGTCCCCGGTCAGCTCGAGCGCGAGAGCCCGAGTGAGGCCGAGCAAACCCGTCTTGCTGGCCGAATAGGCCGAGCGCATGGGGAGCGACACGTGGCTCATCGTCGAGCACAGGTTCAGGACGCGACCCCAGCCGCGAGCCTTCATTTGAGGGACGAAGGCCCGGCACATCAGGAACGCGCTGGTGAGATTGGTCGCCATCACCGAGTTCCACTCTTCCAGCGTGAAATCCGTCAGGTCTTTGCGGAGGTTGATGCCGGCGTTGTTGACCAGGATGTCTAGCCGGCCGAAACGGGCGATCACGCCTTTCTCCAGCGCCTGCACGGACGCCTCGCTGGAGACATCGCAGGAGAAGACCTCGGCTTCGCCTCCGCCGGCGCGCATCTCGGCGGCGACGGCATCGAGGGCGGCCACCTCGCGCGCCACCAGCGCCAGGATTGCTCCCGCCTTGCCGAGGGCCTTCGCCATCGCCTTACCGAGGCCCCGGCTGGCTCCGGTGACCAGGGCTGAAGCTTGCCGGCACTCACGCCGACTGCGCCTTGGCCGCCTGGTGGGCGGCACTGAGAATGCTCTCGGCGATCTGGTTAGGTCGGTCGATGTTGGCGATGGTCATGCGGCTGGTCTCTCCGGCAGTCTCAATCGACAGGTTCCCCAAGTTTAGCATCCGCTGCGCGATAGACTGGTCGACGCGCACGTCCTGCACCTTTCTCAGCTCCATGGTGCGGGTTGACTTGGACAACATGCCGGCTTCATAGCGCAGGCGCTCGCCGCCGATGGTGAGCTTGGTGAACAGGCGCGCCAAGTGGGCGAAGGCAGCGCAGATCACAATCAGGCCGGGCAGCAGGAGCAGCCAGCGGATGTAGCGCGGGGCCGTGTCGAGGAAGCTGTAGGCCAGGATCGCCGCGGCCAGCAGAAGGCTGAGCCAGTAGGTCAGCTTAACGAGTTTGACGCTGGGTCGAACGATGGTATCGGGCATGGCAGTCCCGAGGGCTATTGTAGAACACGGGGCGGCCCGGCCACTTGGGCGCGATCCGGCTCTTGTCGTACCATGAGAGGCGATGGGGGAGTCAAGAATGATCCATAAGATTTGTGCGATTGCCGCCGCCACAGCGTTGCTTGCGGCGCCTCTGGCGGCGGATTTCAGTTACGAACAAACGACGAAGATTACCGGCGGGGCGATGGTCGCCATGATGCGCGTGGCCGGCGCGTTTTCCAAGCAGGCGCGCGAGCCAATCAAGCAGACCATCATCGTGAAGGGCGACCGGATGGTCACCCTCGGAACCGACTCGGCGCATATCATCGACCTCGGCAAGGAGACGATCACCGACGTCAACTTCAAGAACAAGACGTACTCGGTGATCACGTTCGCGCAGATGCAGCAGGCGCTCGCCGCGATGCAGGCGAAGATGCAGTCGCAAAAGGGCGCCGAGGGCGCGGATGTCAGCTTCAGCGCCAAGGTCAAAGAAACCGGGCAGACCAAGGCCATCGCGGGACTGACAGCCAAGGAGGTGCTGCTGATCCTGGAGATGCAGGCGAAGGACCGCGAATCCGGCCAGCAGGGAAAGATGGAGATGGTGGCCGACATGTGGCTGGCGCCGTCGATTCCGGGCTACGAGGAAGTCCGCGAGTTCCAAAAGCGCATGGCCGCGAAGCTGGCCTGGGCGCCGGGCGGAGCCGGCATGATGGGCCAGTCGCAGCCGGGCATGGCGAAAGGGATGGCGGAGTTGTACAAAGAGGCCGCCAAACTGGACGGCGTGCCGGTGCTACAGATTACGCGCATGGGTCCGTCGGCTCAGGCGATGTCCGATTTCTCGACCGCCGGCCAGCAGCAGGCGCAGCCGGAAGGGCCGTCGGCACGCGAGGCGGCGGGCAATGCCGCCGGCCAGAAGGCCGAGTCTTCGGCGGGCAGCGCCATCACCGGCCGGCTGGGCCGGCTAGGACGGTTTGGCGGGTTGGCCCGCCGCAGGCAGGAATCGCAAGAGCAGGAGGCCCAACAGCAGCAGCAGGCTCAGCAGCAGGCCGCAGGGGCCCAGGCGCAAGGCGGCCAGGGCATGCTGATGGAGACGACCACGGAGCTTACCGGGTTCTCGTCCGCGCCCGCCGATGCTTCGAAGTTCGAAGTGCCGGCCGGGTTCAAGCAGGTGGAGAACGAGATGCTCAAGCAGATGAAGAAGTAGATCCGCAGAAACACGAACGGCGACGGAAGCCAAATGGCCTCCGTCGCCGAATCAGGCTCAAAGAGTCAACCCGGAGGGGCGAACTACTCGCTATCCTTGCTGCGCTTCTTCCGGTTCCGCTTGCGGGCCAGAGCTTCCTTGGTCCGCTTCTTCTCTCCCGGCTTCAGGTAGAAGGAGTGCCGCTTGATCTCCTTGATGATGTCCTCTTGCTGGACCTTGCGTTTGAACCGGCGAAGAGCGCTCTCGAGCGTTTCGCCTTCCTGCACGACGACAACGGCCAACCCTTCTCACCTCCTTCGGCTGATGGAATCAATTTGCGGGCACACCACCACTTTCGCGGTGGGGATTACCTGAAACCATTGTGGTGAGGCAGGGGCGCGAATGTCAAGCGCGGAAGGTCGCGGCGGCAGGCGTCGCTCCGCCGGCGCGCTGGGCGCGGCCGTTGGCGCTGAGGTGCTCCAGCAGCCAGAACACCTTCTCGGCGCTACCGGGCTCGCCCAAGGCCTGGGCGATCTCGTCGGCGGTGCGTGGCGCTACGGAAAGGGTCGCCAGAACTCTGGACTGAAGCTTGAGCACGGCCTCGGCAGCCTTCTTCCCCGCTTCGACGCCCGGCTGATGGTAGGCGTTGATGTTGATCAGGGTCGCGTAGAAACCGACCGCGCGCTCGAACAGGGCGATCAGCGCTCCGATGGAGCAGGCGTCGACCCGCGGGATCGTGATCGTGATCGACTGCCGCCCGTTCTCATAGAGCGCTTCGCGCGTCCCCATCAGAAAGCCGTTCAAGTAATCGCCGGCGGTGACACCGGGGTCGACCTCCAGCGCGCTGCCGCCCGACTCAAGCACGCGGATGAAGACGACGAAGAAGTTGTTCACCCCGTCGCGCAACTGCTGCACATAGGCGTGCTGGTCGGTCGAACCCTTGTTGCCGTAGACGGTGATACCCTGCTCGACGACGTTGCCGTTGAGGTCGAGGCGCTTGCCGAGCGACTCCATGATCAGTTGCTGGAGATAGCGGCTCAACAGCAGGAGGCGATCCTTGTAGGGGATCACCACCATGTCCTTGGTGCCCCGACCCTCAGTGGCGGCGTACCACATCAGGGCCAGCAGCGCGGCGGGATTGCGGCGCGTCTCGGGCACGCGAGTGACTTGGTCGCACTCGGCCGCTCCCTCCAGAAGACCGTCGATATCCAGGCCCTGCAAAGCGGCGGGGAGCAGGCCGACGGCCGACAACTGGCTGGTGCGGCCACCCACCCAGTCATACATCGGGAAGCGCGCCAGCCAGCCCTGCGAACGAGCCACGTCATCGAGGTGCGAGCCGCGCATGGTGATGGCCACCGCGTGCTGCTCGAAGCGCAATCCAACGCGGGCATAGGCGGCGCCGGCCAGCAGCATCCCGTTGCGAGTCTCCGGGGTTTTGCCGCTCTTGCTGGTGACGATGCAGAGGGTCTCACGCAGACCGTCGCCCAGTCCCGCCAGCAGGCGCGCGATACCGTCGGGATCGGTGTTGTCGGCGAAGTGCATCTGCATTGGATCGGAGCACGCGCTGCCCAGCGCATCGGCAACGAACATCGGCCCCAGGGCCGAACCGCCGATGCCGATGGCCAGAACGCGGGCAAAACGCTCCGCCGAAGGCGGCTTCGCTGCCAGGGTTTGCCGAATCTCGGCGGCAATCTCAGGGTTTGGCGCCAGGCCGGGAGCACGCAGCCAGTAGTGCCCGACCATGCGTTTCTCGTCCTTGTTGGCGATGGATCCGGCTTCCAGTTCTCGCATGGCGCTGAAAGCGCCTTGCATCGCCGGTTCCATGCGTTCCAGGAACGCGGCGTCGAATTCCATTCGACTGACATCCATCGTCAGGCCGGCCGCCGGCACACCAGAGAGGCATTCCTGGTATCGCGCCCAGAGCTCAAATGCGGTCATACAGGCCCATGATAGCAACCGGCGCCTCGGGTATTATTGAACCTCCACTTCTGACGTGGGGTTGGTGTGGAACTCGACCGCCGTTTCTTTCTCGGACAAGCCGCCGCGCTGGGCGCGGCGCCCTCGGCGTCACTGACGGCCCGGCTCAAGGCGGCTGTCGATCAGGCGACGCTCTATGACACCCATGAGCACCTCCTGTTCGAGAAGGTCCGCACCGAGCAGGAGGTGGACTTCTTCACCCTGGCCGGTCACTATGCCATGAACGAGGTTATCTCGGCGGGTTTGGGCGGCGAGGAACTGGCCCGCGTGCGCGATCCGAAGGCGCCGCTCGCCGATCGCTGGCGGGCGTTTGAGCCGTTCTGGAGGTCGGCCCGGTACACCGGCTACGGGCAGGCGTTGAGGATCGCCATGCGGGACATTTACGGCACGGAGATCTCCGGCCAGTCGATCGGCAGGTTGAACGAAGCCATCCGCGCGGCGAACAAGCCGGGCTTGTATTCCACAGTGCTGCGGGAGAAGGCCCGTATCGACTGGTGCCTGGTCGATACGGACTGGACGAAGGTGAGGCGCGGCGCCGAGCCGGACTACTTCCTCCGCGCCCAGCGTTTCGACGCCTTCGTCACGCCGGCCTCCCGTCGGGATGTCGAGAGGCTGGAGAAATCCTTCGGTGTGGCCATCCACACTCTGGCGGACTTCAGGCTGGCGCTGGAGCGGCGCTTCGACAAGGCTCTGGAAAGCGGCATGGTGGCGGTGAAGTCCGCGCTGGCGTACCGCCGCGACCTGCTGTTTCGCGAGGTAGCCGAGCCGGACGCCGCGCGAGACTGGGAGCGGCTCATGAAGGGCAATGTGGAACCGCCCAAGGGGTTTCGCTCGGCCAAACAGCGGCCGTTCCGCGACCTGGAAGACCACATGTTCCACCAGGTGGTCCGGCTGGCGGAGGCACTCCGCGTGCCAATCCAGATCCATACCGGACTTCTGGCCGGGAACAGCTGCTTCGTGGAGAACACCTCGCCGGTGGCGCTGACGAACCTTTTCTACCTCTATCCGGCAGCGCGTTTCGACCTGTTCCACATCGGCTATCCGTACCAGGAAGAACTGGGCGTGCTGGTGAAGCTGTTCCCGAACGTCTACGTGGATTTCTGCTGGGCACACATCATCTCACCTCCCGCCGCGCGCCGCGCGCTGGACGTTTGGATCGAGACCGTGCCGCTCAACAAGATCCTCGGCTTCGGCGGCGATTATCGCTTCCCGGAATTGACCTACGCCCACGCCCGGATGGCGCGGCAGAACATCGCGCAGGTGCTCGCCGGCAAAGTCGAGGCGGGCCTGTTCGACGAGGCCGAGGCCGCCGGGATCGGCCGCATGTTGCTGCGCGACAACGCGCTGAGCCTGTTCCCACCACCGCGGACTCGGGCGGCGGAACGTCCGGACACGCTTCCCACGCATGGTTGCTAAACTGGACACATGGGCAAGCTGCTTCTTCTCGTCTCACTGGCCGTGGGAGCGCTTTGGGCGCAAACGACCGGCCCGATCACGCCTTACCCGCTGTTCCCGGCCGATCTTCAGAAGTACCTCGAACTGAACGCCACGCAGGTGGATGCGATCCGCCGCGCTAACACCGAGCTTTACGTATTCAATGCCCGAAAGCAGGTGCGCATGGCGCTGGTACGCCGGGAGATCGAGGAATGGACCCAGAAGGACCCGATCGACTCGATGCAGTTGGGCGTCCGCTACGCCGAGCTGGAGACCATCCGCCGCGAGATGCGGGACGAAGCGGCGAAGACAACCGACACGGTTCGCAAGGTGCTCAACGCCGCGCAGCTCGTGAAACTGAAGGTGTTGGAAGACGCCGCCAAGCTCCAGCCGCTCATCACCGACGCCGTGTGCTACAACCTGATGAGCGACAGCTCCGGGACAACCAGAACCACGACTTGGTTTGAGACCACGACGTTCACTTCAACGGCGGGCGCCCTCCTCGGCGTTTCGCCAGCCTGCGTGCAGGCCGTCATTTCCGATACACCACTCGCCCCAGGCCAGCAGCCCTGATGCGTCGCTCCCCGCCCGGACGGCGGCGGCCGTTTCCTTATGCCGCTTTGGGCACTTGCGAGTTGAGCGGAATCCGCTTGATCAGGTCGGACAGCTCGCCGCGGTTCGCCGGCCCGATGGTGAAGCAGTCCACGCAGTCGAGGGAAAGCGCGTGCGCCAGTGACTCGTCCACTCTGTTGGAGAGCCCGCCCTCGCCCAGGATCTTCATTCCGATGACGCCCTTGCCCGCCGCCTTCATCTTGCGCAGCACGCCGATGACGGTCTTGGGGTCGGAATCCATCATCAACCCGGCCTGATTGATTCGCGCCAGATCGACCTGCACCCAGGGGGTGCGCGCGGCCAATTCCAGGGCTTCGAGCGAGTGGCAGGAGCAGCCGTGCGAGCGGATGATCTTTTTCTCGCGCGCCTCGGAGAGCGCTTCCATGGCGCCGGCGCGCTCTTCGGTCCAGTTGCCGGTGCGCAGGGCATGCAGCAGGATGATGTCGAGGTAGTCGGTGCCCAGTTCCTTGCGGAAGCGGTCGAGCGTGGTCCGCATTTCCTCGGCGGTGCGCGCCATCGTCTTGGTCATGACGGTGACCTTTTCTCGGGGCACGCGCTTCAGCGCGGCCGCCACGTGCGGGTGCGTCTTATAGGTGTCGGCCGTCTCCCAGAAGAAGACACCCTGGTCGTAACCGAAGTGCAGCATGTCGGCCAAGCCGTCCACGCCAAGTGCCCGTTGGACGGTCCCGCCCCGGGTACCGGTGCCGATGGCCAGGCGCGACAGGCGAATCTTGTCCGGTCCCAGCCGGACCACATCGTTGGCCCGTCTCGGCGCGGCGCCCCACCCCGCCTGGCGGGCACCGAAACCGATAGCCGTGCCGAGTGCCGTGTGAATGAAGCGCCGTCGTTGCATACCCTGACTCCCTCCGTTGGAGATATCGAATAGTCTACTGTACTCCCGGCCGGCCGGGCGCGGCCATCCTGCGGGCGATCAGCATCGCCATCTCGAGGGCCTGTTCGCCATTCAGTCGCGGATCGACCTCGGACCGGTACGCGCGGCCCAGATCCTCCTCGGTAAGACCGCGCGCGCCTCCGGTGCATTCGGTCACGTCGTCGCCAGTCAGTTCGAAATGGACCCCGCCCAGCCGGCTGCCGAGGGCGGCGTGCAGATCGAAGGCCCGCTCCAGCTCGCCGAGGATGTCTTCGAAATGGCGCGTCCTGACGCCTTCGGCGGTCGTGCAGGCGTTGCCGTGCATGGGATCCGAGACCCAAAGAACCGTGCGCCGGGCTTCGCGCACGACTTCGACCAGGGGCGGCAGGCATTGCGCGATCCGCTCCCGGCCGAAGCGGTGGATCACGGTCATGCGCCCCGGTTCGTTACCCGGGTCGAGGGCGTTGAGCAGCAGCAGGAGCCGCTCCGGTGTCATGTCGGGCCCCACCTTCAGGCCAATCGGATTTGCGATGCCGCGGAAGAACTCCACATGGGCACCGTTCACATCCGATGTCCTCACGCCGATCCAGGGGAAATGGGTAGACAGGTTGTACCAGCGCCGGGCCGCGCCGAGCCAGTGCGTCTGCGCCTCTTCGTAGTCCAGCAACAACCCCTCGTGGCTGACGTGGAAATCGACCGCCTGGATCTCGCCCGCGCGCACACCCAGGATGTTCTCCATGAAACGCAGCGAATCGCCGATACGCCGCACCAGCCGCCCGTACTCCTCGGCCAGGGGGGAGTGCTGAATGAAATCCAGGTCCCAGTATTCGGGATGGTGGAGATCGGCAAAACCGCCCTTGGCGAGAGCGCGGATGTAGTTCAGCGTCATCGCGCTGCGGGAGTAGCCGCGCAGCAGCAGGTCGGGATCGGGGGTCCGGGTTTCGGCGGAGAACTCCGGCCGGTTGACCAGATCGCCGCGATAGCTGGGAAGCGAGACGCCGTCGCGGGTTTCGATACTGTCGGAGCGGGGCTTGGCATACTGTCCGGCCAGACGACCGACGCGGATGACGGGGACCTGCGCCGCTTCCACCAGCACCAGGCTCATTTGCAGCAGGATCTTCAGCTTGTTGGTGATGGTGTCGGCGCGGCACTCCTCGAAACGTTCGGCGCAGTCGCCACCCTGCAACAGGAAGCGGCGCCCGGCGGCGGCATCCGCCAGTTGAGCCTTTAGTCCGTCCACTTCCCAGGGCGACACCAGCGGCGGAAGCCGCTTGAGTTCGTCGACCACCGCGCGGAGGTGCTCCTGACAGGGGTAAGCGGGCTGCTGCACGCAAATCCGTTCGCGCCAGGAGGAAGGAGACCACTCAGGAGCCGGAATCATGCTTCTTCCAGCGTATCCTGTCAGCGCCGGTGCAAAAATCCCCATAACGCCGGTTGAAAATTCCCCACTCGA
>CAYOTD010000068.1:0-1002 GCA_964406685.1 uncultured Solibacteraceae bacterium
GAACCCTAAGCCCACTACGTGGACGTACTGACCGGCGCCGGCGCCGGCTTCCAGTATGACGACCAGGCGTTCCCGCAGATGATGCGCTACACCTTCCCCGAGGTGATCGCCACACAGCGGCACGCCGCGCCGCGGCCCGACCGCAAGCAGGCCAACTTCGCTCTGGCCTACGGCTTCCGTTTCGAACTCGAAGTTCGCTACCGCGCCGACGTCCAGACCATCCGGCGCGAAGAGAAGCCGCACCTGCGCGACTACCAGCGCAAGGTCTCCGAGTTGCGGGACCGCTACTGGGACCTTCTCGGCGGCGGGCAGTTCCAGGACGACCGCGGCCTGGTCAACCGCAATCCGTCGCTGAGCGCCACGCGTTTTGTGCGGGGCGGCCGGAGCGCCGTCGTGCTGTGGAACAACACGGCGAAGGCCCAGCCGGTGGCGGTGGAAGTCCCCGGAAAGCGCATGATTGAAGCGGCGAACGTCGATGGCAGGCTGAGCGCGTTGCCGGCCACGCTTGGCCCACAGGAGGTGGCGGTCGTTGTGTATGAGTAAACGAGTCGCCGGGAAGGCGGGGGTTTTGCGGCCGGCTTGGATAAGGCAACACCATTCTCCACATCCAGGGCCACCTGATGGACCCGACCACCCGCTTCTATCGGGAAAGCGGTGAGAAGATGGCGGCCAAGACGATTTGGGGCAGTCCCTACTTTGAGCAATACAATGAGTTTCATGAGAGCGCCTTCCTCGCCAGCTTCAGCCGCAAGCTGTTCGCGCCCGTCTGCCCGGGCCATCGAGAGTGGGAGGACCTGATGGTGGCCGGCGGTATCGCCGCCTACCCGTGCTTTGACAACGGACGGGGCGAGCGTGAAGCTGTATGAATGACCGCGGCGGCACGCTTGTTCCATACCGCTGGGAGCTCCTGGCCTGGCTATGGCTGGCCTTCTTCTTCAACCAGGCCGATCGCCAGGTGTTCGGCACGGTTCTGCCGCAGCTCACCGCCGAACTCGGCCTCAG
>CAYOTD010000068.1:1012-12621 GCA_964406685.1 uncultured Solibacteraceae bacterium
ATGGTGCCGCTGGCCGGCTACGCGGGCGACAACTGGAGCCGGAAGCGCCTGGTGGCCGGCAGCCTGCTCGGCTGGAGCGCCGCCACGCTGCTCACCGGCTTCGCTTCGGGCCTAGCTTTCCTGATCGTCATCCGCAGCGTCGCCACCGGCGCCGGCGAGGCCTTCTATGCGCCTTCGGCCAACTCGCTGATCGGCGAGCATCACGTGGAAACGCGCGGCCGCGCCATGGCCATTCACCAGACCTCGCTCTACCTCGGCGTGGTGGCGAGCGGACTGCTCGCCGGCGGCATCGCCGACCGTTACGGCTGGCGCGCCTCGTTCTGGATCTTCGGCGCCTGCGGCATCGCGCTGGCCGCGCTGATCGCCTGGCGCCTGCGGCCGGATCGCGCGCGCGCGGCGCAAGCCGGGATCGTCCCGGTCCGGCTGGTGCTGTCCGTCGTGTTGAAGCGTCCCACCGTGCTGCTTCTCGCCCTGGCCTTCGCCTGCATGGTGTTCGTCAACGTCGGCTTCCTCACCTGGATGCCCACGCACCTGCACACCCGTTTCGGCCTCAGCCTCGCCGCCGCCGGCTTCTCCAGCATGTTCTACCACCATGCGGCGGCGTTCCTCGGCGTGATACTGGGCGGCCACGTCTCGGACCGGCTGGCCGTCACCGCGCCCCGGCGCCGCCTCGACCTCCAGGCCTCGGCGCTGCTGCTGGGCGCTCCCTTCATCGCCCTGCTCGGCGCGCCTTCGGGCCCCGCGGTGTCCTATCTCGCCCTGGCCGGTTTCGGCCTGTTCCGCGGCATCTACGACTCCAACATCTACGCGTCTCTGTTTGAGGTGATCGAACCCCGGTTCCGGGCCTCCGCGGCCGCGCTGGTGATCGCCTTCGCGTTTCTTGCGGGGGCCATCGCGCCCGTCGCACTGGGCGCGGCGAAGCAGGTCTTCGGCCTTTCCGTGGGCCTTTCGCTTCTCGCCGTCGTCTACCTGGCCGGCAGCGGCGCCGTCGCCGTCGCTTCGCGGCGCTTCTTCGCCGGCGATTACCGGGCGGTTCACGCCCAGGCGGTTACCCATGGCAGGTAAGATGGATCCGTTCGCTCCCGTCGAGGCGCAAGGCATCGCCGACCCGGTGTACCTGCGCGTGCGGGAGCGCATCCGCAACGACATTCTCTCGGGCCGCTTTGAGCCCGGCGCCCGCATCAAGATGGCCGAGGTGGCCGAACGCTACGGCGTCAGCCAGATGCCCGTCCGGGAGGCGCTCCAGATGCTCCAGGGCGAGGGGCTGGTGACCATCGCGCCGAACCGGGGCGCCAGCGTGCGGGCCGTCGACGAGCGCTTCATCCGCAACATGTACGATATCCGCGGAGCGCTGGACGCCCTGCTCGTGCGCCGCTGCGTGCACTCCATCTCCGAGTCCGACATCTTCCGCCTGCACGGCATCGAGGGGCGCTACGAAGAGGCGGCCCGGGCCGGCGACATCGCCGCCGCCCTCCGCTACAACAAGCAGTTCCACCACGTCGTCAGCACCTGCGCCGACAACTTCGAGGCGCTGGAAATGCTGGAGCGGAACTGGGCCCTGATCGACAGCCTGCGCGGGCGTTACGGATTCGGCTCGGGACGCTTGCTGGAGATCGTCAACGAACACCGGCAATTGCTGCGCGCGCTCGACCAGCGCGACGTGCGGCTCGCCGAGAGAATCGCCTTTGAGCACAGCGAGCATGCCAAGGAGGACTTGCTCAAGCAGTTCCGGTCCAGCGCCCAGCGCGAGACGGGAAGGACAAAGGCGGTTCGGTAGCCAAGGAAACCACTATGAAAATCACAGCCCTGAAGACCTTCGTTGTTCACGCATTCCGGTGCAACTGGGTCTTCGTCAAACTCGAGACCGACGAGGGCATCTACGGCGTCGGCGAGGCGACGGTCGAGATGCGCGAAACGACGGTCGCCTCCGCGGTCGATGAACTCGGCCGCTATCTGGCCGGTAAGGACCCGTTCGCCATCGAGCACCACGTCCACCTGATGAACCGCGACTCGTACTGGCGGACGGGGGTCATCCTTCGCACCGCGATCAGCGCCGTGGAAGGCGCCCTGTTCGATATCAAGGGGAAAGCCCTGGGTGTGCCGGTCTACGAACTGCTGGGCGGCCGCTGCCGGGATCGCGTGAAGTGCTACGCCAACGGCTGGTTCGTCGGAGCGCGCACGCCGCGGCAGTTCGCCGAAAAGGCCGCCGCCGCGGTGGAGCTGGGCTTCCGGGCGCTGAAGTTCGATCCGTTCGGAAGCGGCTACCGGAGCCTTGAGCCCGAAGAGCGGCAGCGCGCGGTGGACACCGTGACGGCGGTGCGGGAGGCCGTGGGACCGGACGTCGACCTGCTGATCGAAGTTCACGGACGCCTCGACGTTCCCACCTCCGTGGCCATGGCCGCGCGCCTGGAGCCGCTGCGCCCGTACTGGTACGAAGAGCCGGTGCCGCCGGAGAGTATCGCCGCGCTGGCCGAAGTGCGCCGCCGGATCGCCATCCCGGTGGCCTCGGGCGAGCGGTTCTACGAGCCCGCCCGCTTCGCCGAAGCTTTGCAGCGCGAGGCGCTGGACTTCCTCCAGCCCGACGTCTGCCACGTCGGCGGATTGCTCGAGACCAAGCGCATCGCCGGCATGGCGTCCTTCTACGAGAAGTCCGTCTCGCCGCACAACCCCAACGGCCCGGTCTGCAACGCCATGACCTTGCAGATCGCCGCCTCTACGCCCAACTTCGGAATGCTCGAAACCATGATGAGCGACGTCACCTGGCGCGGGGACATCGTGCGCGAGGACCTCGAGCTGGTGGACGGCTACATGACCATTCCCTCGAAACCGGGACTGGGCATCGAGTTCAACGAGGAGGAGGCGGCGCGCTATCCCTACGAACCGCGCGAGCTCCGCCACTACACCGGCGCCCTCACCGGCATCCGTCCGCCGGACGCCTGCCCCTACTTCAGCGTGCGGAGATCGTCCGATGTTCCGGCTGGACGGTAAGGTCGCGCTGGTGACCGGCGCCGCCCGGGGCATCGGCGCCGGAATCGCGCAGGCGCTCGCCTCGGCGGGCTGCGCCGCCGTGGCCGTGAACGACATCGTTTGCGGACCGGACGGCGAACGCACGCTGGCCGGGCTGGGCGCCGCCGGCGCCAAGGGACTCTTCCTTCAGGCCGACGTCCGCCGCGAAGAAGAGGTGGAATCGATGTTCGCCGCGCTCGACCGCGAGTGCGGCCGCATCGACATCCTGGTGAACAACGCCGGCGTCGTGCACCGCGAGGATATCTTCGACACCTCGCTGGAAAGCTGGCACGAGGTCATCGATACCCACCTCACCGGCGCGTTCCTGTGTTCGAAGGCGGCCCTGTTCCGGATGCGCGAACGGCGCGCCGGCCGCATCATCACCAACAGCTCGGTCACCGCCTGGCGCGGCGCCATCCGCGGCTTCGTTCACTACGCCGCCGCCAAGGCCGGACAACTGGGGCTGACCCGCACCCTGGCCCGGACCGCCGCTCCCTACGGCATCACCGTGAACGCCATCGCCCCCGGCGTGGTGGATACCGAGATGCTGCGCCTGGCCCATGGCCCCGAGGGGATCCGCGAACTGGCCAAGGAGATCCCGCTGGGGCTCGGGACTGTCGAAGACGTCGCGGCCGGCGTAGTCTTCCTGGCCAGCGACGAGGCCCGGCACATCACCGGGGCCACGCTGGACATCAATGGCGGCTTCTATTTCCGCTAGCGCGAAGGGACGTCCGCCTCGCGGTGGCTGTCCAGCCGGGCGAGCAGGTCGTCGCGGGCGCTCTCGCAGTGCAGCGCGCCCGCCTCGGCCGCGGTGGCCGCGTCGTGCCGCCGGATCGCGTCCATCAAGTGCCGGTGCTGCTCCACCAGGCGCTCGAAACGCCGCGGCCCCACCCCGTAGATCTTTCGCAACGCTTGCAGCAGGCCGAAATGCCGGTTCAGCAGTTCGGTGGCCACCGGGTTCCCGGCGATCTGGTAGATCTTGCCGTGGAACTCCTTGTTGGCGGCCAGCGTCGCCGGCAGGTCCTCCCTGGCGGCGTGCGCCTCGCACTCGGCCTCCAGCGCCGACAGGGCGGCGATGTCCTCTTCGCCGGCCGACTCCGCGCAGCGCCGCGCCAGCAGCCCTTCGATCACACCACGGATTTCATACATGTGCCCGATGAACGCCGCGTCCACCTGCCGCACGCAGGCCCCCCGGTTCGGGGAGATCGTCACCAGCCACTCCCCCTGCAACTGCTGGAGCGCTTCCCGGATCGGCATCTGGCTGACTTTGTACCGCTTTATGAGATCGGAGATCTTCAGCCGCTGTCCCGGCGCAAGCTCTCCCGAGAGGATGTCCGACCGGATTCGCTGGCAGATGCGCGCATAGATCGGGTCTGCCAGCCCGAGGTCGTCTTGCTGTGAGGAAGGTCCGAACGGTTGCATGGGTCCTCGTCTGAAATTATATACAATCGAGAATCGCTTGTCTATTGACTGAGCGTGGCCAGGATGATAGAATCCTTCGCGGACCCTCAAGGAGGTTTGTGAATGTCTCGCCGTTTCATGTTCCTCGTGTCAGTTCTCGCTCTTTTTGGCTGCACCCCGCACGTGCTGGTGTTCGGCCAGGAGTACCGGGCCACGCTCCTCGGCATCGTAACCGATTCGTCCGGCGCCGTCGTCCCGAACGCAACTGTTATCGTCGCTAATATTGAGACCGGAGTCAGCACCAGCATCAAGACTGGCGCCGAGGGAGGCTACCAGGCGCCCTTCCTTATTCCCGGCAAGTACTCGCTGCGCGTGGAAGCCGCCGGCTTCAAGAGTTTCTCCCGCAGTCCCATCGAGTTGCGCGTGAACGACCGCACCCGCATGGATGTGGTTCTCGACGTCGGCGACATCGCCGACAAGATCACGGTAGTCGCCGAGACTCCGCTGCTGGAAGTGGCCAGCAGCAACCGCGGCCAGTTGATTGAAGCCCGTAAGCTCTCCGACCTCCCGCTCAACACCCGCAACCCCTTCACCCTCATGAACCTGTCCACCGGCGTGCAGTACACCGGCAGCATGCAGTACTTCCGCCCCTTCGACAACGGCGATATCGCCAACTTCTCCATCAACGGCGGCCGCAACGGCATGAACGCCTTCCAGATCGACGGCGTGCCCGACGACGCCAACAACAACCGCGGCGACATCGCCTACGTCCCTCCCTCGGAAGCCACCCAGGAATTCAAGATCCAGACCAACACCTACGACTCGCAGTACGGCAGAACCGGCGGCGGCGTCATCAGCCTCTCCATCAAGCCGGGCACCAACTCCTTCCACGGCGCCGTTTACGAGTACCTCCGCCGGCCCTGGCTGGAGGCCAACACCTACGCCAACAACGCCAACCGCCAGAAGAAGGTCCAGCGCTCGATGAACCAGTACGGCTTCGAGATCGACGGCCCGGTCACCATCCCCAAGGTCTTCAGCGGCCGGGACCGAACCTTCTTCATGTTCTCCTTCGAGAAGTACGTTGAGCACCTGCCCCAGCCGGTCCAGGGCACCGTCCCCACCAAGGAGCAGCGCGCGGGCGACTTTTCCCAAACCCTGATGACCAACGGCCGCCCCTACACCATCTACGATCCCCTCACCATCCGCGCCAACCCGGACTACGTCTCCTCCCGCCCGGTGACCCTCACCAACCTCCAGTACCTGCGCGCTCCCTTCTCGGGCAACCGCATCCCCTCCAACCGTATCGAGCCTATCGCACAGCGCGTCCTCCAGGACATCCCGCTCCCCAACCAGGACGGCGAGCCGGTCACTCGCGTCAACAACTGGTTTGCCGGCAACGCCGCCACCGACAACGACTACAAGAGCCTGATCCTGCGCATCGACCATAACATGAGCAGCGCCTGGCGCCTCTACGGCCGCTGGCACCACAGCTACCGCGACGGCACCCGCACCGACTACTGGGACTGGAACACCCCGGCCACCCGCGCCATCTTCGGTTTCCGCCGGAACGACGGCGCCGCCATCGACCTCACCGGCACGCCGAATCCCAGCACGAGCCTGAACTTCCGCGTCGGTCTCACCCGCTACAACACGGGCAGCCACTACATCCCCCAGGACATCTCCGGTCTCGGTTTTCCCGCCGGCCTCAGCTCCCAGCTTCAGACCTCGAACAAGTACCCCACCATCACCTTTGAGAACTACATGCAGACGGGTAACACGGAGTGGTCGGACCAGCCGAACGAGGCCTGGTCCCTGCAAGCCTCCTTGCTAAAGATCCTCGGCGGCCATTCCCTCAAGGCCGGCACGGAGTTCCGCCTGCTGCACTTCGCCACCACGAGCTACGGCAATGCCAGCGGCACCTACGGCTTCACCCGGTCCTGGACCAACTCGAACCCCCAGGTCACCGATCCCGCCGCCGGCGATGCCATGGCGTCCTTCCTGCTCGGCTACCTCGCCTCGGGGTCGGCCACCATCAACGCGTCGCCCTACATCAGTTGGCGCTACCCGGTGGTCTACCTGCAGGACGACTGGCAGGTCACCCGCAAGCTGACCCTGAATCTCGGCCTTCGCTGGGACTACGAATCTCCCCCGGTGGAGCGCTTCAACCGCCTCACCCGCGGCTTCGACCTGCAAGCCAAGAGCCCTTACCAGGTCCCCGGGTTCGATCTCCGCGGAGGTCTGCTTTTCGCCGGCGTGAACGGCCAGCCCCGCCCGGCCTTCGACTCCGACCGCAACAACTGGCAGCCCCGCGCCGGCCTCGCCTACAAGCTGTTCCAGAAGCGGCCCCTGGTCTTCCGCGCCGGCGCCGGACGCTATTATCTCCCTACCATCGAGTGGGGCGAAGCCGTGGGCTTCACCCGGTCCACCAGCGTGCAGACCAGCACCGCTTCCTTCCTGCCCTTCCAGGTCCTGTCGAATCCGTTTCCGAACGGCCTGATCCAGCCCCCCGGATCCAGCGAGGGGATGAAGACCCAGGTGGGCGACGGCGTCAGCTTCAGCGACCCGACGCGCGGAATCCCCGGCATGTGGCAGTACTCGGCCGGCTTCCAGTATGAGATCATCCCCGGCCTGCTGGCCGAGGCCACCTACGTCGGCAGCCGCACCACCGAACTCCAGGTGAGCAAGTCGATCAGCTACCTGACCGTCGAGCAGCTCGCCATGGGCACTTCGTATCTGAACCAGGCGGTGGCGAATCCCTTCTACGGCGTGCTGCCCGCCAGCACCAGCCGCGGCGCCCAGGCCACCACGCAGCGCCGGAACCTCATGACGCAGTATCCGCACTTCACCGGCGTCACCATGAACAACCAGAGCCTCGGCGAATCCTGGTACAACTCGGTCCAGTTGCGCCTGGAGCAGCGCTTCAAGCACGGCCTCAGCTTCCTGGTCTCCTACACCGCGTCCAAGACGATGGAGGCGATGTCCTACCTGAACGCCCAGGACACCGGGCTCGCTCGCGAACTGGTCGCCTTCGACGTGCCGCAGCGGCTCGTCTTCACCGGCATCTACGAGTTCCCGGTGGGACCCAAGCGGCGCTGGGCGAACAGCGGCATCGTCAGCCACATCGTCGGCGACTGGCAGTTCAGTTGGTCGAACGTGATCCAGTCCGGAACGCCGATGAGCTACCCGGACTATTACATCTACGGGAACCCCAAGCTCTCCAGCGGCCAGAGCATGGACAGGTGGTTCGACACCTCGCCCTCCATCTGGGTGCAGCGTCCGGCCGACACCCTGCGCGTCACCCCGCTCCGCAGCCCGAACATCCGCCGGCACACCGCCCCGCAGCTCGACGGCACGCTGATCCGGAACTTCCGCCTCCACGAGGGCCACACCTTGCAGTTCAAGGTCTCGGCCTTCAACCTGACCAACACGCCCATCTTCAACTTCCCGACCACCTCGCCCACCTCCTCGCTGTTCGGCGTGGTGCCGGTCACCCAGTTGAACCTGCCGCGCAGCGTGGAGCTCGGCTTCCGCTACGCTTTCTAGGAGCCCGGAAGGAGCGATCTCCATGCGCAGGCAATCACTGGCCGCCCATTGAAGTGAGTTCTCAGTATGATCAAGGCCAAACACTTTCCTCAGACAACTATCCTCCTGTTCTCGATCGCAGCCGCCGGCGCCGCCGCGCCGCCGGCCCAGGTCCAGGTGTCCGAGCGGACCGTGGTTCTTCCTACTTACGAGATGGGGCCGCCGGACAAGAGCCCCATCTTCGCCGGGCGGCGCGCCTACCAGGGCGCGAACTCCCCGGTTTATCCCTACCCGATGTGGGATGCCGTAACCGACGTGCGGGTGGACCGCAAGTACAGCGTCGTCTGCCTGGAGAACGAGTACATTGAGATCTGCATGCTGCCGGAGATCGGCGGCAGGCTCCTCTCGGCCCGCGACAAGACCAACGGCTACGACTTCCTCTACCGGCAGAACGTCATCAAACCCGCGCTCGTCGGCATGGCCGGCGCCTGGATCTCCGGCGGTATCGAGTGGAACATCCCGCATCATCACCGGGCCTCCACCTACATGCCGCTTCCCTACAGCGTCTCCAAAGGACCGGACGGGAGCGCCACCGTGCGCGTCGGCGAACTGGAACTGCGCCACCGCATGCGCTGGCTGGTGGAACTCACCATGCGTCCGGGTTCCTCCTGTGTGGAGCAGACCGTGCGCCTGGTGAACCGCACGCCCGAGACGAACTCGTTCCTGTTCTTCGCCAATATCGCCGTCCACGCCACGCCCGAGTACCAGGTGATCTTCCCGCCCGACACGAACTGGGTCACCAACCACGGCAAGCGGGAGTTCTCCCGCTGGCCGGTCGCGGACTCCATCTACAACGGCATCGACTTCCGCAAGGGCGTCGACGTGAGCTGGTGGAAGAACCACCCCAGCCCGATCTCGATGTTCGTCCACGACTCCAAGATGGACTTCGTCGCCGGCTACGACCACGGGCGCCGCGCCGGCTTCGTCCACGTGGCCGACCATCGCATCAGCCCCGGCAAGAAGTTCTTCACCTGGGGCAACGGCGAGGCCGGCCGCATGTGGGATCGCGTCCTCACCGAGAAGGACGGCCCCTACATCGAGCTGATGGCCGGCGCCTACTCCAACAACCAGCCCGACTATAGCTGGATCCAGCCCTACCAGACCAAGACCGCCGAGGCCTTCTGGTATCCGGTGAATGGCATCGGAGGCGTGAAGAACGCCAACCGGCGCGCGGCGGTGAACCTGGAGGTGACGCCGGCCAACGTGGCCCGCATCGCGGTGGCCCCCACCTCGAGCCTGCCCGCGCTCACCGTCACGCTCTCCGGCGCCTCGGGCATCATTTGCGAGAAGAACGGCGCCGCCAACCCCGGCCAACCCTTCCGCGCCGAGTGCCCGGTGCCGGCTGGCGCGGGACGTCTCACCGTCCGGGCGAAGAACGGCGCCGCGGAGGTGATCGCCTACACGGTGGTGGAGAACCAGCCCGGGCCGGCTCCCGAGGTGGTGCGGCCGCCGGCGCGCCCGGAGACCATCGCGAACAACGAAGAGCTGTTCTATGCCGGTCTGCGCCTGGAGCAGCTTCACAGCGCCGCCCTCGACGCCGAAGACTACTACCGCGAGCTTCTCCGCCGCGACCCGGCCGACCCCAAGGCGAACCTCGCCCTGGGCGTTCACGCCCTGCGCCGCGGCGATCCCGCCGCCGCCGAAGCCATGCTGGCCAAGGCCGCCAACCGCACCACGCCGGCCTACATCTGGCCCAAGGACGGCGAGGCAAGTTACTTTCTCGGGCTGGCCCGGCGCGCGCTGGGCCGGGAGGAGCGCGCCCGCGACAGCTTCGCCCGCGCCGCCTGGGTGGCCGGCTGGGAGTCCCCCGCCAACTACCAGCTTGCCGAGATGGACTGCGTCCGCGGCGATCTCGCCGGAGCGCACGTCTACCTCGACCGCGCCCTCGCCGCCAATGCCGCCAACGTCAAGGCCCTGACCCTCAAAGCCGTCCTTTTGCGGAAGCAGAAGCGGCCGGCTGACGCCCGGCGCCTGCTCGCCCGTGCCGCCGCGCTCGATCCGCTCGATTCCTGGCACGCCTGGGAGTCGCACTTCCTCGATGCCGGCGCCGCCCCCGCCTCCGCAACCGATCCGCAGGAGCAACTCGAAGCCGCCACCGACTACGCCGGCGCCTCCCTGTGGAGCGACGCCGCCGCCGTGCTGGCCGCTTCCACCGGCAAGGCCGCCACGCATGCCCTCATCCGGTACTTCCAGGCCTTCTATCGCGAGAAGGCCGGTAAGACCGCCGAGGCCGCCAGTCTGTTCGCCCTGGCCAAGCAGGCTTCTCCCGACTACGCCTTCCCCTTCCGCCGCGAAGCCGAAGAGGTGCTGGAGCGGGCCCTGACGCGCGATCCAGGCGACCACCGCGCCGCCTACTACCTGGGAAATCTCTACTTTCTCCAGGGCCGCCCGGAGAAGGCCGTCGCCCGTTGGGAGGAAGCGCGCCGGCTGCATCCCGCCTTCGCCCTGGTCCACCGCAACCTCGCCGTCGCCTATTCGCGCCAGCCCAACCGCCTCGCCGAAGCCATCGGCAGCCTGGAGGCCGCCATCCGGCTGGAGCCGGCGGAGCCACGCTACCACCTGGAGCTCGACCAGCTTCACGAAGCCGCCGGTACGCCGCCGGAGAAGCGCCTGGCGCTGTTTGAGAAGAACCACGACGTTATCGCCCGGCGCGACGACTCCCTCGCCCGCGCCATCGGCCTCTACGTCGAAACCGGCCGGCACGAGCGCGCCCTCGAACTGCTCCGCGGCCGGCAGTTCCACGTGTGGGAAGGCGCCGGCCGCACCGCCGTTCACAACTCCTTTACCGAAGCGCACCTCGAGCTCGGCCACCGGCACCTGGCCGCCGGACGCCACCAGCAGGCGATCGCCGAGTACGCGGCCTCGCTCGAATACCCGGTGAACCTCGGCACCGGCCGGCCCTTCCGCGGCGAGAGGCTCCCGGAGAGCTACTACTTCCTCGGCCTCGCCCAACAGGCCGCCGGCGACGCCAGGGCCGCGCTGGCCAGCTTTGACAGCGCCATCCAGACCGCTCCCGCCACGCTGCTCGATCCGCAGCGCCCCGGCGCCACCGACGAGCCCGAGATGTTCTACTATGCGGCGAAGGCACTCGAGAAGCGCGGCCGCGCCTCCGAAGCGGCACGGGTCTACCGGGGGCTGATCGAGGCCGGCAAGGCGCAACTCGCCGACCACGTCCCGATGTACTTCTTCGCCTCCTTCGGGCACCCGCAGCCGGAGAAGTCCCGCTATGCCCAGGCGCACTACGTCACCGGCCTCGGCCTGCTTGGCGCCGGCCGGCCGGCCGATGCGCGCCGCGAGTTCCAGGAGGCCCTGAAGCTCAACCCGATGCACTCCGCCGCCCGGAAAAGGATGAAACCGTGAACGACACCGCCCTCAACATCTCCCGCCGCCAGTTTGCCGCCGCTTCGGCCGCGCTGCTGGCCGGCTCCTCCGCCTCGCCGGCCGCCGCCGGCCGCGTTCTGGCGGACTGGAAGAAATGGCCCTCGCCCGAATACCAGGTCTCGGCCGCTTCCGCCGAACCGGGCAAGGACGGCTGGCTCGCCGTGCGGACGCGCCCCGGCCCCGGACGCGCCGGCATCACGGTGAAACCGTCCGCCGGCGAATGGAACCTTGAGCAGTAC
>CAYOTD010000069.1:0-12534 GCA_964406685.1 uncultured Solibacteraceae bacterium
ACCTCTCGAAGCTGCGCGTGGGCCTGCCGGCGAGCGTCTCCGTGCAGGCCTATCCGGGCCAGCCGGTCCGCGGGCGCGTCACCAAGCTGGGCGAGGAACTGGACCCCACTACGCGCACCATCAAGGCGCGCATCGAGCTGCCCAACCAGAACGGACGGCTGAAGCCCGAGATGTACGCCACGGCGGAGATCGAGGTGGGCGGGACGCAGCCCGCCATCTTCGTGCCGCAGGCGGCGTTGCAGGAGGTGGGGGGCCAATCCGTGGTCTTCGTGCGGCGCGCGCCGGACCGCTTCGAGGTGCGGGCGGTGGAGATCGGGCGGACGCTGGACGGCGCGCTGGAAGTGAGGCGCGGGTTGCGCGCCGGGGAAGCGGTGGTGGCGCGCGGCAGCTTCCTGCTGCGCTCGCAGATGCTCAAGTCCACCCTGGGCGGGGAGTAGGGGAGCCGGACCATGCTGGCGCGCATCATCGATTTCCATCTGCGGCACCGCGTCGTGGTGCTTGTCGGGCTGGTGGTGTTGGTCGTCTTCGGCGGCTACACCATGTTCCAGATCCCCATCGACGCCTTCCCGGACCTGACCAACAACCAGGTGGTCGTGGTCACCGAATGCCCGGCCATGCCGCCCACCGAAGTGGAGCAGTTGGTCAGCTTCCCCATCGAGACGGCGCTGATGGGGATGCCGCGCACGGAGGGCATCCGGTCGATCTCCAAGCTCGGCCTGTCGATGGTCACCGTCGTCTTCGAGGATTCCGTGCCCACGTACTTCGCGCGGCAACTGGTGAACGAGCGGGTGCAGGAGGTGCGCGGGCGGCTGCCCGAGGGACTGGAGCCGACCCTGGGCCCGGTGGCGACGGCCTTCGGCGAAGTCTACCAGTATACCCTCGAAGGCCGCGGGTGGAGCGCGATGGACCTGAAGACGCTGCACGAGTGGCAGATCAAGAACCAGCTCCGCACCGTGGCCGGCATCAACGAAGTGAACACCTGGGGCGGGGAGACGCAGCAGTACACCATCGAGGCCGACCCGGTGCGGTTGCAGCGCTACGGGCTGAACCTGCGCGAGGTCTTCGACCGCGTGCGGGAGAACAACGCGAATTTCGGCGGCGGCTACATCGAGCACGCCGCCGAGCAGTACACGGTGCGCGGCGTGGGACGCGCGCAGAGCATTGGAGATCTCGAAAACATCGTCGTGCTGGCGCGGGCGGGGACTCCCGTGCTGCTGCGCGACGTGGCCCAGGTGACGCTCAAGCCCATGCAGCGGCAGGGCGCGGTGATCCGCGACGGCAAGGGCGAAACCGTTTCCGGAATGGCCATCATGCTGAAGGGCGAGAACGGCCGCCGGGTGATCGATCGCGTCAAGGCGAAGCTGGCTTCCCTCCGGTTGCCGGAAGGCGTGCGCATCGTGCCGTTCTACGACCAGTCGGAGGTGATCGATCCGACGCTGAACACCGTGCGGCGCAACCTGCTGGAGGCCGGGATCCTGGTCGTGGTTGTGCTGCTGCTGTTCCTGGGCAACGTGAAGGCGTCCCTCATCGTGGCGGCGGTGATTCCGCTGTCGATGCTGGTGGGCTTCATCGGCATGGCGGCCTTCGGCATTTCGGCCAACCTGATGAGCCTGGGCGCCATCGACTTCGGCATGATCGTCGATGGCGCGGTGGTCATGATGGAGAACTCGGTGCGCCGCCTCGGGCGCCGCCCGGGCGACACGGCGGAGTTCAACGCCGTCGAGCGCGTGCGGGAGGCGGCGCACGAAGTCGCGCGGCCCATTCTGTACGCGGTGCTGATCATCATCGCCGTCTACCTCCCCATCCTGTTCCTGGAAGGTTTAGAGGGCCGCATGTTCCGGCCCATGGCGATCACCGTCTGCTCGGCGCTGATCGGCTCGCTGGTGGTGGCTCTGACGGTGGTGCCCACGGCGGCGGCAGTCGCGCTGCGGCGCGGAGTGCGCGAGCACCGCGACAGGTGGTTCAACGCCATCCGCGACGTCTACCTGAAGCTGCTCGGCTGGCACTTCCATCACCCGCTGCTGACCGTGTCGGGCGGCGTGGTGATTGTGGCCGTAGCGCTGGGCTCGGTGGCCTTCATCGGCACGGAGTTCATGCCGCGGCTGGACGAAGGGTCGCTGCTGGTGCAGACACGGAAACTGCCGGGGATCTCGCTGTCCGAGTCGGTGGAGATCTCCAACCGGGTCGAGAAGGTGATCGTGGGCTTTCCCGAAGTGCGCGGCGTGGTCTCCAAGCTCGGCCGGCCGGATCTGGCCACCGAGGCCATGGGGATCTACGAGGCCGACGTCTACGTGCTGCTGAAGCCGGTGGAGGAGTGGAAGACCGCGCGCACGAAGGAGGAACTGATCAACCGCATGGCCAAGGCGCTGGAGGACGTGCCGGGGACGGATTACAACTTCACGCAGCCGATGGCCATGCGGCTGGACGAGGTCGTCTCGGGGATCAAGGCCGACGTGGCGGTGAAGATCTTCGGCGAGGACTCGCGGGTGCTGGAGCAGTTGGCCGAGCGCGCCCTGCGCATCGTCTCGGGCGTGCCGGGCGCGGCCGACCCGCAGATGGAGATCATTTCCGGAGTGGCCGAGCTGTCGATCCGGATCGACCGGCCGGCGCTGGCGCGCTACGGGCTGAACGTGGCGGATGTGCGCGAACTGGTGGAGGCGGCCATCGGGGGCAAGCAGGTGTCGGAGATGATCGAGGGCCAGCGGCGGTTCGCCATCGTCGTGCGCCTGCCGGAGAGCTACCGGCGCGATCCGCAAGCGGTGCGCGACCTGACGCTGTCGGCGCCGGGAGGGGAGCGGGTGCGGCTGGGGCAGGTGGCGCGCGTCGAGGTCGAGCGCGGTCCCGAGGTGGTGTCGCGCGAGAACGGGCAGCGCCGCATCGTCGTGCAGGCCAACGTGCGCGGGCGCGACCTGGGCAGCTTCGTGGCCGAGGCGCAGCGCGGGATCGAGGCCGGGTTGCGGCTTCCGCCCGGTTACTCCATCGACTGGGGCGGGCAGTTCGAGAACCAGCAGCGGGCGACGCAGCGGCTCATGATTGTGCTGCCGCTGTCGGTCCTGATCATCTTCGGGCTGCTGTTCGCCAGCTTCGACTCGGCGCGGCAGGCGCTGCTGATCCTGTTGAACGTGCCCTTCGCGCTGGTGGGCGGGATCGCGGCGCTGTGGCTGCGGGGGCTGAACCTGAACCTGTCGGCTTCCATCGGCTTCATCGCGCTGTTCGGGGTGGCGGTGCTGAACGGCATCGTGATGGTGAGCTACATCAACTCGCTGCGGTCGGGGGGCATGGCCTGCGAGCAGGCGGTGATGGAGGGAGCGGCGACGCGGCTGCGGCCGGTGCTGATGACGGCGCTGGTGGCGAGCTTCGGCTTCGTACCCATGGCGATCTCCACATCGGCCGGGGCGGAGGTGCAGAGGCCGCTGGCTACCGTGGTGATCGGGGGGCTGACCACCGCGACGATCCTGACGCTGTTCCTGCTGCCGGTGCTGTATCCGTGGTTCAGCGGGAAGGAGCCTTGCCGGCGGTAGGCCGGGGACGCCCGTTGAAAACAAAGGACATAATTGGTTTTGCTCGTACCGGTTCGCTTTTTGTTCGCCTGGCGGCGGGCGGCGGCGGGACAGGCTGCCATACCAGGATAGCACGGGGCTGGTTCACTCAATGGCGACTTCGTGGACTGTGCTGATGCGGTATGAGACGAGGCCGCGAAGGGTTTCTCCGGAGGGGCGGGCGAGGGTGACCTTCATCCTGTCGCCCGGTCCATAACCAGCCGAATCCCAGCGGATCTCGACCTCGCGATCGCGACGGATCACCGCCGGCCCGGGCCGGTTCGTCCACCGCGCCGGGGATGGCGGCAGGAGAAAGGCTGTCTGGAGGGCGGCCAGACCGGCGCCGCCGGGCGCGGAGAACTGCCATGACCCGGAGGGCGCGGCGGCCGAGATGGTTGCTCTCGCAGAGAGGCAGGGTTCGCCATCCAAGAGCAGTCTGACGGTGGCTTCGCCGGGCGGCGCGGTGCGCGGGACGACCACCTGGAGAGAGTAATCCGACAGGCGCGTGAGCGAACCGGCGGGGACGGCCTCGCCCCGATCCGGCGCAAAGAGGACCTGGAGCCTTTCGGTGGCGGGGGGCGAGGGCGGCCGAAAGCCGCCGATTCCGAGCAGAACGAGAGATCCCGGGCTGATGCCGGCCTCGGGGCTGGCGGCGTTGCGCACCGTGAGCCGCACCACGAAACCGGGAGGAAAGGCAAGCGCCGCGGCCAGAAAGGTCAGGAGGAGAATGGAAACGCGCCCGCTGCCCGTACCAGCCAACATAGCACCGGGAAGTGGTGGACAGGATCTGAGGTGGGAGGACGCGCGAGAACGTGGTCCGGTCGCCATGCTGGCCGCAAATGCCTGGAGTCTTCCCTTCATACACCCACGCGGACGGCGAGGAGGTGGCGGCCCAACTCCGGGAGCGGCTTGGCCGCGGGGCGCCGGAAATCGTCTTGTCCCTGGATCCGGACCCAGGGAGAACTCCCCGTCGATCGATCGGGCGAGCGACTTGTCAAGCCGTTGCCGCTGTCGCTCTGTGCGAGAGACAATCGCATCAAGACTTGGTGACTCCATGCGAATCGCAAAGGTGTTCACGCTCAACACTGCCTCTCCGATTACTCAGGACGCGCTCGACTTCCTCGTAAATCTCTAAAGACGGCTGCGTCGCTCGATCATCAGGGACGTCGTGAGGGCAGGAATGCCTTGGTCCGGGCGAAGGGAAAGCCCGGCGCGTTCCTGCGGACGGGACGCACGCCGGAATTCCTGAGCGAAGCCCGGGGCTGGCTGGGGTACTCGCATTTCCTGCTGGGCGAGCAGACGCAGGCCGGGAAGATCTACCTGGACGAACTGAACCGGAGCGGATCTTCCGGGAGATCCACGCCCCGGCGGCGCGCCGAGCGGATGCGGCGGCTTCGGTCGCTCTACGAGGAGGCGAGCCGCGCCGGAGCTTCGGCAGAGGCCCGATTCAAGCTGGCGGAGTATCTGGCCGGAAACCCCGAGCGGCTGTACTTCAACGATGCGCTCTGGCAGGGGTTTCAGCGCTACGCGCTGGTCGCGGAGAGCGACAGCCGGCTCAACCGGCAGGAACGGCGGAGGCTGCTGGCGGCGGAGCGGAAGCTGAAAGACGATCAGGAAGAACTCTGGCGAGCCTACCTGATCCTGCGCGAGGTGGTGCGCGAGGCGGGCGCGACCGATCTGGGTCAGCGGGCCGCGCGCCTGGGGGTACGCTGTCTGCGCCGGATCTCGAGCCGGTTCGGGCGGGAAAAAGAGATTCGCGCGGCGGACCTGGAGCTGTCGGGGTGGCTGGCGCGGCGAAAGCCCGGCCCCACAGCATAACCGGCTCAGAGCAAGGCGTTCTTTGTCGATAAGACAAAGGGATACTCTACTTGACTCGATGTGCCGGTTCGGAGCCGGGCGTGCCGATCCGTCCCAATGCGGTGAATTCCTTGGAGGTACGGACACGTGACGCTACGGTTGTGGTTACTGGCGGGATCGGTGGCCTTGGGGGCGGGAGAGGCGCGCGTCCTCGGCTTGGAGGAGTGTCTTCGAATTGCGTTTGAGAAGAACCACAAGCGGCCGGCGTCGGGGTTTGCCGTGCGGATGGCGGAGGCGCAGCACCGCCAGGCGCTGTCGGCCTACTGGCCGCAGGTCAAGGCCACGGCGGGAGTCATCCGGATGGACGAAGCCCCGAACTTCGTCTTTCCCGGTTCCCAGATGTACATTCCGGCGCAGACGATCACTACCACCCCCAGCACGGCGGTGGTAAGTATTCCGGCCAACGCCTTCGGCCCGGGATTTCCGCCGGCGGCGGTACAGATGCCGGTAAGCGTGCCGGCGCAGACCGTGGGTACTCCCGCGCAGATTTTCCCGATTCCGGAGCAGAACGTCCGGCTGATGGAGCGGACCACGACCACGGTCTCAGGCAGCGTGAACTGGCTGCTGTACGACGGCGGCCTGCGCAGCGGGCTTCACCGGCAGGCGGAGGGCGGGCTGGCGGCGGCCCGGGCCGAGGCGCGGCGCACCGATCTGGAGTTGCGCGACAGCGTGGTCCGGATGTACTGGGGCGCGGTGCTGGCGCGGCAGATCGAGCGCGTGGGGACCGACACGTTGGAGCGGATGAAGGTGACGCTCTCGCTGACCGAGAACCTGTACAAGAACGGGTCGCAGCGGGTCTCGAAAGTCGATTACCTCGACAACAAGGTGATGGTCGAAACGGTGGAGAGCATCGTCGCCGGACTGGAGCGCAACCGGAAGCTGGCGGAGGCGGCGCTGGCCTACACGATGGGACTGGAGTGGAGGGAGACGGTCGCGCCGGCCGACCAGGAGGTCCCCTACCGGCCCCAGGCCGGGAACCTGGAAGAGCTGGTGGCGACGGCGTACCAGTTCAACCCCGACTGGGCGAAGCTCGAAGCCGGCCTGATGGCGATGGAAGGAGCGGTCCGGAAGGAGCGCAGCGGGTATCTGCCGAAGCTGGCCCTGACCGGAGAGCTGCACCGGTGGTGGAACGGCGCCGATTCGGGTATCGCGACGGCGGTGAACAAGGCCGGCTGGAGCATCGGCGCGGGGGTCGAGATCCCGGTTTTTAACGGGTTCCTCACGGCCGGACGAGTGGCGGAAGCGCGCGCGCGGCTGGCGAAGCTGAAGGAAGAGAAGTTCCTGCTGAAGGAAGGGATCGGGCTGAAGCTGAGGAGCCTGTTTGTCGGGCTGGAGGCGGCCACCAAGTTCCACCAGGCGGCCGAGCGGGCGCTGGTGGCGGCGCGGGAGAACCGGGAGCTGACGGCGCGGGCGTACGAAAGCGAGCTGGTGGAGACCGAGCGGGTGCTGCGGGCGCAGATGATGGAGGCGCTGATGGAGGCGCAGTTCCACAAGGCGCGCTACGACCACATCGCGCTGGGCTCGCAGATTTCCGTGGTGGTGGGAGAAGCGGTAGGCGGACAGCTGGGGAGGGCCCCGGCGCCATGACGCGGCGGGATCTTCTCCGGCGGATGTTGCCGGGGCTGGCGGCTGCCGGCGGCCGGGGGGCGGAGCCTCCCCTGGTGCTGGCCATTTCGATGAACCTGGCGCCGGACGCGAACCTGAACGACGCCCGGGCCGCGATGCAGGTGTGGCTGGACTGGGCCGGGCGGTCGCACAACATGATGGTCCGGATGGCGCCGGGGGTTTTCGTACCCAGCGCGGAGCTGCTGGAAATGATCCGCCTTCAGCGCGTCGACGCCTTTGCGCTCGACGTGGTGGAGTACCGGCAGGTGGCCGAGCACGTCGATCCGCGCTGGATGATCGTCTCCGATCTGGATCCCCAGGGCGGGGCCGAGTACGCGCTGGTGGTGCCGCGGGGCGGGGCGCGAACCATCGCCGATCTTCGCGGGAAACGGATCGTGCGCTGGCGGGCGCCCGCGACGAGGTTGTCGGACGAGTGGCTGGCGGTGGAGCAAGCGCGGTACGGCGGGCCGCCGGACATGAGGTTTTGGAGTTCCAGCACGGCGGAGGCAAAGCTGTCGCGGGTCGTTCTGCCGGTCTTCTTTCATCAGCAGGACGCTTGCCTGGTCACGCGGCGGGGTTTCAGCACGATGTGCGAGATGAATCCCCAGGTAGGAGAGAAGCTGCACGCGATCCTATTCTCCCGGCGGCTGCGGGCGGGCGGCTACTTCTTCCGCAAGGGCTGCTCCGCCTGGGGGCGCGAGCGCATGCTGGCGGCCTTCACCGGCCTAAGTCAGGCGACCTACGGGCGGCAGGTGCTGACGCTGTTCCAGTCGCCCAACCTGGTGGTGCGCGATGTGAGTTGCCTGAATGAGGCGATGGATCTGGTTCGCGAGTTCGAGAAGCTGAAGCCCAATGCCGCCTGATGCTCCCAGATCGAGGCGCTTTTGGCGTGGGGCGGGGCGCCGGTGGCCGAACCCCGCGCGGCGCCTCTGGCGGGCCAGCATCACGCTGAAGGTGTCGCTGCTGGCCTGGCTGGTGACGGTGTTCACCCTGGCCGTCTTCATCACCGCGATCATCCCGGAGCAGAAGCGGGAGCTGGAAGAGAGCCTGCGCGCCAAGGCGGCCAGCCTGGCGGTGTCGGCGCAGAGCCTGATCGCAACGGCGGCGGTCAGCGACGACTACTCGCAAGTGGTGGACCACGCGCTCCAGGTGATCGAAGGCGATCCGGCGATCGTGTTTCTGGTGGTGACGCGCAACGACGGCTACTCTCTTCGTTTCGACCGCCAGCGGTGGCGGGCGGAGACGATGGATGCGTACTGGCACGCCGCGGAGCGCACGGCGGCCAGCGAGATCGGGCGCGTGCCGGTGTTCGGCCTGCGCGCGTTCCGTTACAGCCGGCCGATGGACTACAGCGGGATTCCCTGGGGCTGGATCCACGTGGGGCTGACGCTGGAGAGCTACGACCGCGGCGTGGCGCGCCTGACCCGGCGCATGGCGCAACTGGGGACGTTGTGCGTGGGGCTGGCGCTGGCCGTGTCGGTGGCCTACGCCCGGCGCCTGGTGCGGCCGGTGCTGAAGATGCAGGACGCGGTGCGGAAGGTGGCGGAAGGCGACCTGGGCGCGCGGGCCGAAGTGGCCAACCGCGACGAACTGGGGCAACTGGCGGCGGCCTTCAACGCCATGACCGCGACCATCCAGGAACGTAACCGGATGCTGGAAAGCGTGTCGTTCGCCGCCCAACGTCTGCTGAGCGCCGAGGACTGGCGCGAGGCGATCGTGGAGGTGCTGGGCAAAGTCGGCCAAGCCGCCGGAGCGCACCGCGCCCACATCGACGAACTCCACCGGGACGCGGAGGGAAGGCCGGTGTTGAGCGCGCGCTACGAGTGGGTGGCGGAAGCAGTGCGCCCGACGCTGTCGAAGTGGCAATGCCGCCCGGTGGAGGGCACCTGGATGGCCGATGTCTTCCGCTCGCTCCAGCGGGGCGAGGGGGCGATTTACTTCCGCTCGCGCATGAGTCCGGAGATGCGGGAGGGCCTGGGGGAGACGGTCCAGACCCTGGCGGTGGTGCCCATCCGGGTGCAGGAGGAGTGGTGGGGCGCGCTGCCGTTCACCAATTGCCGGGAAGAGCGGGGATGGACGGAGTTCGAGATGGCCGGCCTGCGGGTGGTGGCCAAGGCGCTGGGGGCGGCCATCGCGCGGCAGCGGGCCAGCGCCGCGCTGGCGGAGGCGAAGGAGACCCTGGAGCGAAGAGTGGCCGAGCGGACGCGGGAGTTGGAGGAAACGCAAGCGCTGCTGGCGCAGAACCTGGAGCGGCTCGACCTAGCCCTGGACGGCGCCGAAGAAGCCCTTTGGGACTGGAACCTGGGACAGAAGCGCGCCTACTACAGCGAGCGTTGGTCGCGGATGCTGGGCTACGAACCAGAGGAGATCGAACACACCCCGGAGATCTGGCGGCGCCTGATCCACCCCGAGGACGCGCCGGGGGTGAAGCAGAAGTTCCAGGCGCATCTGCGGGGCGACACCGAGAGTTACGAAGCGGAGTTCCGCATGAAAGCCAAGGACGGCGGCTGGCGGTGGATCCGGTCGCGCGGCAAGATTGTGGCCCGGTCGGCGGAAGGCGCGCCCCTGCGCGTGGTGGGAACGCACGTGGACATCACCGCCAACAAGCAGGCCGAAGAGGCGATGTTGACGTTGTCCCGCCGGGCTGGCATGGCGGAGGTGGCCACGGGGGTGCTGCACAACGTGGGCAACGTGCTGAACAGCGTGAACGTGTCGGCGACCATCGTTTCGGACCGCGTGCAGGGGCTGCGGGTTTCGAACCTGGGGCCGGCGGTGGAGATGCTCCGCGCCCATGCCGGAACGCTGGACCGTTTCCTGAGCGAGGACCCGAAGGGGCGGCGGCTGTTGCCCTACCTGGGAAACCTGTCCACGCACCTGGTGAGCGAACGGGACCTGGTGGTGGAGGAGTTGCGGCAACTGACCCGGCACATCGGCCACATCAAGGAGATCGTGGCCATGCAGCAGACCTATGCCCGGACCTCGGGGCTGGTGGAGCGGCTGATGGCAAGCGCGGTGTTCGAAGACGCGTTGCGTATCGTGCAGGCGAGCTTCGAGCGCCACGAAATCCGGCTGCGGCGCGAATACGAGGAACTGCCGGAGATCACCACCGACCGGCACAAGGTGTTGCAGATCCTTCTCAACCTGCTGCGCAACGCCAAGGACGCGGTGAAGGGGGTCAACGGCGGGCCGCGGGAGGTGACGGTGCGGCTGAAGCGGGCGGGAGAGAACCGGTTTCGGTTCCAGGTGGCGGACAACGGCGCCGGGATCGACGCCGAGCACCTGGCGAAGATCTTCTCGCACGGATTCACGACGAAGCCGGGAGGGCACGGCTTCGGGCTGCACTCCGGGGCGCTGGCGGCACGGCAGATCGGAGGCAGCCTGGTGGCGGAAAGCGCCGGTCCGGGCCAGGGCGCGGTCTTCACTCTGGAGTTGCCGCT
Source organism: uncultured Solibacteraceae bacterium (assembly GCA_964406685.1). Classification (GTDB taxonomy): domain Bacteria; phylum Acidobacteriota; class Terriglobia; order Bryobacterales; family Bryobacteraceae; genus JACQZT01. The sequence continues at coordinate 10,439 of CAYOTD010000069.1, forward strand.
GGTGTTACCGGTGGCGCACGAAATGGAGATGGTTTGATGGAGTTCTCAGCCGGAGACAGGCATCGCCTGCTGGTGATCGACGACAACGAGGCGATTCACGACGACATGCGCAAGATCCTCACGCCGGTCCGGGCCGAGGCCGGGCTGGAAGCCGACGAGGCGCTGTTGTTCGACGCGCCGGCGGGGGTGGAGATCGGGTTCGAAGTCGACGCCGCCTACCAGGGGCAGGAGGGACTGGAGCGGCTGCGCCAGGCGCGCGCCCAGGGCCGGCCCTACGCGGTGGCCTTCGTCGATGTGCGCATGCCGCCCGGCTGGGACGGGGTGGAGACCGCGGGGCACCTGTGGGGAGAAGACCCGGATCTACAGATCGTGATGTGCACGGCCTACTCCGACTACTCGTGGCGGGACATCCATCGCCGGTTGGGGCGCTCGCACAACCTGGTGATTCTGAAGAAGCCCTTCGACAACATCGAGGTCATCCAACTCGCGCATGCGATGACCGCCAAGCGGGACGCGATGCAGCAGGCGCGGCTCCGGACGGAGACCCTGGACCGGCTGGTGCGCGACCGGACGGCGGAATTGCAGCAGGCCCACGACCGGCTGCGGCGGGAACTGGACCAACGGCTGCAAGCGGAGACGGCGTTTGCCGCCGTGTTCGCGCAGTCGCCCATGGCCGTCGCCCTGTGCGACTGGGACTGGCGCCACCTCGACGTGAACGGTGAGTTCCTGCGGGCGCTGGGGCTGCCGCGGGAGGAGGTGATCGGGAGGACGCACGGCCAGTTGGGGTTGCAGGTGTCGATCCGGGACGCGGAAGCTCTGCGGGAGCGAAGGGTCCGGGGAGGGCCGATCAACGCCCTGGAGGTGGAGTTCGTCCATCCGGCGCTGGGGAACAGCACAGCCCTGATCTGGATGCGGGAGGTGACGATCTTCGGCCAGCCGCGCCGGCTGCTGTTCCTGCTCGATATCAGCGAGCGCAAGCGCATGGAAGAGGATCTGCGGCGGGCGCGCGAGCAGGCCGAGAGCGCCAGCCGGGCCAAGAGCGAGTTCCTCTCGCACATGAGCCACGAGATCCGCACGCCGCTGAACGGGCTGCTGGGGCTGGCGGCCCTGCTGGAGGAGAAGCAACTGCCGGGCGAGGCGCGCTTCCACGTGCAGGCGATCCACTCGGCCGGGGAGATGCTCCAGAGGGTCCTGAACGACGTGCTGGACTTCAGCAAGATCGACGCGGGCCGGCTGGAGTTGGAGCGGCTGCCGTTCGAGATCCGCTCCTGCTGCGAGCAGACGGTGGCGCTGTTCCGGACGGCGGCGGAGCAGAAGGGGCTGCAACTGATGCTTCGCCTGGAGGAAGGGCTGCCGCACCGGGTGCTGGGGGACATCTCCCGGTTGCAGCAGGTGCTGATGAACCTGTTGGGCAACGCCATCAAGTTCACCGAGCGCGGCGCGGTGGAGTTGCGCGGCGAGTACGAGCAGCGGAGCGAGGAACCCGGGCGGCTGCGCCTGAGCGTGCGCGATACGGGCATCGGCATTCCGGCGGGCCGCATCGACCGGCTGTTCCGGCCGTTCTCGCAGGTGGATTCCTCCACCAGCCGGCGCTTCGGCGGGACCGGGCTGGGGCTGATCATTTCCAAGCGCATCGTGGAGCGGATGGGCGGCGCCATCGCGGTGGAGAGCGTGGAGGGGCAGGGCAGCACCTTCCGCGTCGAGATTCCCGCCGAGATCGTTCTGACGGAGCCGGTGAGACGGAAGGAGATCCCGCCGGTGCTGCGGGCGGGGCTGCGGGTGCTGGTGGCCGAAGACAACCGCATCAACCAGCTTGTGACCGTGCACCTGCTGGAGAAGATCGGCGCAAAGGTGGATCTGGCGCCCGACGGGGAAGAGGCCGTGCATCTGGCCACGACCCGGCCCTATGACCTGGTGCTGATGGACGTCCAGATGCCTGGCACCGACGGGTTGGAGGCGGCGCGGCGCATCCGGGAGCGGATCGGGGAGCGGCTGCCGATTCTGGCGCTCACCGCTCACGCGTGTAACGAAGACGCGGCGCGCTGCCGGGAGGCGGGAATGGACGACTACCTGACCAAGCCCATCACGGTGGAGAC
>CAYOTD010000070.1:0-9885 GCA_964406685.1 uncultured Solibacteraceae bacterium
CGCGGGCCGACAGGCGCGAGGCCTTGCGCAGAACACCACGGCGCACGACGGAGAACTTCTCCTCCCACAAATCGTAGCTGATCGTGAACCGCTCGAAGGCTTGGCGCAGCGGATTCCGGTCCGGCGCGGAAAGCAGGCTGAGGTGGAAATCGAACGAGACGGGCAGGCCGTCCCGCAGGCGGTCGATGGTCTTGCCTTCCAAAAAGTGCAGGCCCGGCGCGGCGACGCTCACCGCGTCGCCGCTCAATCGCGGAACAAGCTCCGCGGCGCTGGCGCGCAGTACGACGGGCACGCCGAGCGCCGCGAAGATGAGGGCGCGCCGGTGAGGGAAGAGAGCCGGCGGCGCCATCAGAAATTCATCCCCACGAGGACGACCGGTTCGGCGCGGCCCTCCTTGACTGGAAAGGCCACCGCCACGGTGAATCCCTTGCGGTAGGACCGGTTCTTGGCGGCGGGCCAGCAGTTGTCCAGGTTCAGGCCGATGCCGAGCGAATTGCGGATCCTGGCGTTGGTGCCGCGGTTCCAGATGGAACCGGTGTCATAGAAGAGGCGGAGGGCCCGATACTGGTATTCCAACGTGCCGTGGACCAGGCGGTCGGCGCCCAGGGGCGCGATGTCCGCCCGGTTCCAGCCGCGCAGGTAGAGCGAGTTGCCGGCCACGAAGCGCTCGAACAGCGGCGCGCCGCCCCTTATCGCCCCGGCCGTGAAATCCGCCACCACGCGCTGCCGGTTGAACGTGCAGGAATAGGTTGCGTTCCACCGGTGACGGGTATAGACGTAGTCGGAATCCAATTGACGGGTGGCCGCGCGCAGGCTGTAACCTGCGTCCAGGCCCTGCCTGGTATCGGCCCGCTCCCACCGCTCCTGAAAGCGTAGAGTGAGTACGGCGGCGTTAGCGGCCTCGGTTCTCGCGGCCGGAAACTGGCTCTGAAATCGTTCCATGCTGGTGCCCGCGCTCAGGCTGAGCTGGCGCAGGAGTTGAATGGTAATCGAGGGCTCGAAGTTCTGCCGCGTGCGGTAGATGCCGGACCCGCCGTCCAGCGCGGCCAGGGTGGCGGGGCTCCACTGCTGGTGGTAGGACTCGAACTCGAATCCCAGGCGCACGCGGTCGGTGAACACCGAGAGCCGCTCCACTCCCGCACGCACCCCGGCGTAGCGCTCCACCAGTTCATCGCCGTCGCTGACCAACCCCGCCTTAAAACGAGTCGCGCCAATGGTCATGTTGGCCTCCACGGCCCCCGTCCAGCCTTCTTTGGAGTGGTAAACGAACTTGGGCACCGACAGTTCGAGCTCGTCCTTCCAGCGCTCGATCTCGAAGACAACCTTGACGGTTTCCGGGTCCGCGCCTTTGGTCACCTTCTGGTGGACGGTGTGGACCTTCAGTTCGTTTCGGATTCGCCGCGCCAGCCGGTCCACGGTCTCCTGGTTGAAGTTCTCGCCCACCAGTCGCTTCAGGTCTCCGGCCAGCGACGCGCTGAACCGGTACCGTTTGGCGGGCACAATGTCGACGCTGGACACCCGGTACCTGGCGTTGACGTTGAACTCCGCCAGTTCGTCCTGCCCCGGCAGTCCGAGCGCCGCCAGAAAGAACAGCCAAGCAAGGCGTCTCATACGTGGGGTACCGGATGCAACCCGGCTGCCAACCTTAAGTCTAGCGGTTTCAAGAGATTCCCCGCTCCGCCTGTGAACCGGCTTCACACCGCGTGAACCGCCCGCACGGGCGATGGTATGATTGAGCCGCTGTGACCCGACGCAAGACCTGCCTGGCATTCCTGATGGCCGCCGGCGTGCTGGCCGCCCAAACCACCCCCAAGCTGCGCGCTCCCGACGTCCGCTATGAGCCCACGTCGGACGAGATCGTAACGGCGATGCTCAAACTGGCCGGCGTCAAGGCCGGCGACGTCGTCTACGACCTGGGTTGCGGCGACGGCCGCATCGTCATCGAGGCGGCGCGAAGACTCGGCGCGCGCGGAGTAGGAATCGACATCGACCCGCAGCGAATCAAGGAAGCGCGCGAGAACGCCCGCAAGGCCGGCGTGACTGGCAGGGTCGAGTTCCGCAACGAAGACCTGTTTGAGGCCAACATCCGGCCCGCATCGGTGGTCATGCTCTACCTGTTCCCGTGGGTGAACCTGAAGCTGCGGCCCAAACTGCTGGCGGAATTGAAGCCCGGCACGCGGGTCGTGTCGCACTCCCATCACATGGGCGATTGGGTGCCCGAGAAAGAGATCGAAGCCGGCGGCGACAAGCTCTACTTCTGGACCATCCCGGAGCGGAAGCCATAGCTGCGGCAGGAGCAAACGGACAATGCCGCTCACGCTCCGTCGCGCGGCAGATCGGTCGAGGCGGTGACGCGGAAGGGGCCGTCGCCGGCTTCCTCCGGCGGCAGCGAAACCTGAAGCGGGGCGAGTGTGGTCTGCGGCCGGAAGGGAAGCGTCAGGATGACGCGGTCGCCCGACCACACCTGGTAGGAACGGATGGGATCGGCGCCTGCCAGCGCGGTGTTCCACTGGATGGTCACGCGGCCGGAGTCGCGCTCGACGCTCGGGGCCGCCGGCTGCGTGAGGGCGCGCTTCTCCTGGAAGTAGTTGGTGGCGACGCCGTGCCGCTCGGCCACCGCGTCTTCGATGGCGCGCCGCTCGGTCTGGGTGGCCACGTCGGCCAGGGCCGCGTTGAGGTTGGACACCAGTTGGTCGTTGGCCGGGTTGTCGCGGTCGATCTTCCCGATGCCGGTGATGAGGACGGTTACGCCGGGGATGGAAACCGGATAGCGCACCAGGTCGGCGGAGTCCACCGCACCCGCCTGCCCCACCGACAGGATCACGTCGGCCGCGGTGCTGGAGAATCGCGCCGGCTTTCCGTAGAAGGTCCCGTCGGCAAAGGCCTTCATGGCGATCACGCCCATCCCCTTGGCCGTGGCCACGGGAATCACGTTGTGCTGGTGCGAGCAGTACCGCCGGTCGTTGGCGTTGAGCGCTACCAGCAGCGTATCGATCTGGTTTCCCGCGTCCATCCGCAGCGCGCGCATCAGCACGGCGGAGCTCTGGTGGCCGGTGATGCCGATATGCCGGATCCAGTGGCGGTGCTCGGGATTGAGGCCGGTGTAGTTGGTGCCGTCGCGGAAATCCAGCAGTCCGGCGAGGGCGCCGATGCGGTCGCGCCGGCGCAGGCCGTTGCGGTCGTCCATCCCCTCGAAGAGTTGGTCCACCTGCTGGTCGCTGGAGACGTTGTGGAGTTGCAGCGCGTCGAGGTAGGCGCCGTCGGGAATCCAGCCCTTGCCGTCGCCGAACAGGGTCGTCAGCGACGTCTTCAGTTCGCGAACTGCGGTGGAGGCGTTCGGCTGCGCGTTGTTGAGCGCGTATCGCTGGCCGGTCTTCGTGGCCACGTAGAGGCGCTCGCGCAAGGCGGCGTCGTACTCCGGGTGGGAGGGCGAGGCTTTCAACCGGTAGAGAGCGTATCCGTAGTAGCGCTGGCTGGTTCCGTAGGCGTTGGCCGAGTCCAGGTAGTTCACGCCCAGCTCGACCGCCCGCACGATGATGTCTTCGGGGTCGATTCCCTGTCCGGTCCATTGCAGCGACGCCTGCCCGCCCAGGCCGAGCGGCGTCACCCAGCGGCCGGTGCGGCCCAGCAGGCGATGCTGCATCCGTGAGACCAGGTCCGCCTGGAGCGACGCTGAAGCGGCCGGGCGCAACGCCAGCGTTCCGCCCAGCACTCGCGCGAGTTCGCGACGGGTGTACATACCAGGAGTATAGGGCCGCCCGCCCTATTCCAGAACCTTCATTTCGCAGATTCCCGCGCCGTATCTTTCCCGCATCTGCGCCATCACGCGGATCCGGGTCGTCTCCACGGGGGTGAAGCTCACGCGGCTGAACCGATCCGCGCGCAGTTCGTAGCCGGAGGAGGCACTCACCGGTTGCCACGCGCGACCGTCCCAATACACCACGGACCAGGATTCGGGCAGCCGCCGCGCGCCCTTATCCTGGTTGGCCCACCACACCTCGACCGCCGAGGCGCGCTTCGGGCGCGTGTAGTAGTACTCGATCCATTCCGAAGAGCCGCGCCGGTCGGACCAGGCGAACGCATCGCCCGGCGCGACGCCATCGTGGACGGCGCGGATCGGTTCGAAGTGCCCGGCGGCGGAGGCGAATACCAGGGGCGGCGCCGGACCCCATTCGCGCGCCGCCGCGCCCTCGCCGATGAGCGGGAAGGCGGTGATGCGCAACCGGGCCGACCCCATCGGCACCAGCGTGATTTCTTCCACGGGTTGGGATGAGCGCACCGGACCCGGCTGCACCTCGCCCACCATGCCGTTCGGCTCCTGGGTCCACTCCGGGATACGCCGGCCCTGCGCGCGGAGAACGATGGGCGGCGCGTCGAGGGCGAACGGCTGCGCGGGAAGGGCGTCCTTGCGGCGCACCAGCGTGAACGACGACGCCGGCCGGGCGCTGTCCACGACCAGTCCGTAATTCCAGGGTGTTGTAGGGTAGACTTCGGCACCGGGCCATTCGGGCGTGCCGCCCTTTTTCTCCCAGCGCTCGCCGATGCGCAGCGAGTAGGTCAGCGGACCGCGATGGACCGACATCGTGCCGCGGTTCTTCGTCCACACGGTGGTGCGAACCGGCATCGGCAACTCCAGGCGGACCTTGTCGCCTTCGGTCCATTCGCGCTCGATGGTGACCCATCCGCGCGCCGTCTTGCCAATCTCCACCCGCGCGCCGTTCACGCTGAGGGCCGGCCGTTCGGTCCAGGCGGGCAGGCGCAGCGAGAGCGGAAACCTGACCGGTTTGGGGGCGGAGACGGTGAATTGGACCGTCTCGTCGAAGGGATAATCGGTCACCTCTTTGACGCGCACGGTCGTGCCGTCGCCAACCTTGGCGCTGACCTCGCCTGCCACGTAGAACACTGCCGCCAGCCCGTTGCGCGGGGTGGCCATCCAGGAGTACTCGGCGTAGTACGGCCAGCCGAAAGCCACGTTGTGCTGGCAGCAGCGGTACTGGTGCGGGTTGTAGGAGAACATGTCGCCGCCGTTTTCGATCAGCGGCGCCTTGTTGCCGGCATCGAGCTGCACCTGGTTGGGCGCGGTCAGATAGTGGAGTCCCTTGAGATCGGGCGTCATCGAGCAGGGCAGGGAGTTGAAGGCGATCTCCTCGGCGCGGTCGGCCCACTTGGGGTCGCCGGTGATGCTCAGAAGCATCTCGTCGCTGTAGAGCATCTCGACGAAGGCGCAGGTCTCGGTGCCCTGGCGGGGTCCGTCGAAACCGGGCCGGGCGTTCTCGTCGGCGCCGTACATGCCGCCGGGGGTCTGGCCGTAGGCGGCGCGAATCGTGTCGTAGGCGCGCTCGGTCACGCGCAGGTAGCGGGGATCCTTGGTCTGCTGATAGTACTGCGCAGGTTCGCGGAAGCACTCCGCGATGTTGACGACGTGCCAGGTGGGGACGCCGCCGACCCAATCGGCCGTGCGCTCGTGGTTGGCGCGCGCCAGCTCCAGCAGCCAGCTCTCTCCGGTGCGATTGTAGAGCCAGTAGATCGAATCGAGGTTGTCGCCGGCGCGCCAGTGTTGCCAGCTCACCGGGTGGAAGTGTTCCAGCGGGAGGGCGGCCTGCCAGCGGAAGTACTTCAGCATCAGATCGAGGACGCGCTTGTCGCCCGTGGCCTCGTAAAGCGAGCGCAACGGGTACAGCATCACCATGTTGGGCCACAGGTCGGGAACCGATCCGGCCAGCATTCCGGGCCAGGCGTGCGAAGCCGCCCCGCCGGAGCGGCCACCCTCGAGATTGCCGCGGCTCCCGAACCATCCGCCGGGCTGCCGGCTGGCGATCACGGCGTCGAGCCAGCGCCGCGCCTCTTTCTGGATGCGCGGGTCGTTGAGCTGTACGCCCAGGTTGTAGAAGCCCCGCAGCCAATAGGGCAGTTCCTCCCAGCCGTTTGGCCCTTCTCCCTTTGGGTGCGCCCAGGCGTTGTTGTCGAACTTGCAGAACGAGCTGATCTCGCTCAGGTGGCCGACGAAGCCGCCACCCATCAGTTCCAATTGCCGGCGCAGCCAGCCCCTGGCGCGCACGCTGCCGAGGGGCAGTTTCATCAGCGGGCTTGGCAGCAGCGGGGCGCGATTGCCCGTGTAGTAGGTGTTCGCGCCTCCGGGCAAGGTGGCGGCAACGCGCACCGCCGGCTTTGGCGGCTGGGCCACAAGTGGAAAGACCAGCACAAGAGCGCACGTAATGAGCCGCATGGGCTCATTGTGCCTCATGCATCGGGTCAGCGGCTGGCGGACCGCGCCAGGTTCTCCAGCCAGTCGGCGTGAAACCGGCCGGAGTTGCCGTTCTCCTTCCACCGCCTCCAGATCTTCGAGAGCACGTCCAGATCGCCGTCCCCATCGACATCCGCGAGGATCACGTCGTGCCCGCCCAGCCGCTCATCCAGGATCACCCGCTCGGCGAAGCGCCGGGCTCGCCCATCGAGGTTCTCCCATACCAACCAGCGAGGCGGCGCGCCGGCGGGGAGCAGGTCCGGGTCCTCCTGCTCGACCGTCAGGATGTCGAGATCGCCGTCTTCATCCATGTCCGCGACGGCGAGAGAATGGAACGAGCCGCGGACGCCGGGCGCGGTCTTGGGCAGCGGGTGGGCCGTGAAGCCCGGGGGCGACTGGCCGTTGTTCTCCAGCCAAAGCGCGCCCGAGTCCTGTTGATCGCAGTCGGCGATTGCGATGTCGGGATCGCCGTCGCCGTCCAGGTCGGCCACCCAGGAGCGGGCCGATAACCCGTACAGCCGGCCGCGCTTGCCGGCGGGGAGCGTGTGTTTCGCCCACTCCTTTCCCGCCGCGCGGTTCTCGTACCACCGGTCGGGAAGCACGATATCCCGGTCGCCGTCGCCGTCCAGGTCGGCTACGCCCTCCGGAGCGAATCCGCCGTGAATGCCTTCCTTCTCCTTCAGAACGGTGTCGGTAATCAGGGAGCGCGGCCAGTCGCCGGGCGCGGTTGGATCAGCCGGCACCTGGTACCAGTAGAGGCCGACGCGGTCCCCCGTGGCCACAATCGCCAGCCGCCCATCGCCGTTCAGGTCGACCGCGGCGATGTCGTGGATCTCTCGTTTGACGAGCGAGTCGTAAGTGTGCCGCGTGAAGGGGCGCTCGCGCGGGTTGCGCGGATTGCGGTACCACACCCCGCCGATCACCAGGTCCATCCGTCCATCGCCGTCCACGTCCGCCGCCACGGCCCCGAGTTGCGTGGTCCCGATTTCGCCGAGCACATGCCGGAGCCACTTGCCGGCGCCTGCATTCTCCATCCAGTAGATCTTGTCGCCGCGCGTGCAGAACGTGTAGTCGGGGTCGCCATCCCGGTCGAAATCCGCCACGGCCGGAGTGCCATAGCCCCACCCTCCGGCCTTTGGCCTCTCCTCGATGTCGTTGACAATGAAGTGGTGCCGGAAACTCGCTGTGGAAATCGGCGGGCGCGCGGCGGCGGGTGCTTCGGACTCAATCCGCAGCGCGATGTCCTGCCGGTAACGGGGCGACCGCAACCGGATCTCGCCGTTGGCGCTTTGCACGCGGTCCGTCCGAAGGGCCGCGCCCCTCCGCGTGTCGGTCCATTCGGCCAGGTACGCGCCCGCCGGAACCGAGAGCGCCAGCGCCAGATCCCGTTCTGTGTCGGGCGCAACGTGCTTGCGCTCTTTCCCCTTGCCCGTCGGGACGACCTCCGCGTGGTGGATGTAGACGCTGTACTGCCGGCCGGGCTGAGAGAGAACGCGCACGGATGTCCTGCGGGGCAGTTTGCCCTTGATCGCTCCCGCATCAGGCGCCATGCGGACGAAGTCGAGGCGCTTCATGTGCCGGACCAGCGCCGCCAGGTGCCGGCGCGATTCCGGGCTGCCTCCTCCCGCCTGGTCGGCGGGGACCTTGAAGGAGCCGTCTTCATGGCCCGCCGTGAAGGAGTAGTCCAGGTGGTTGAACAGCGCCCCGCCCGCATGGAGGAAGTCCCACGCCTGAATGCGGTAGGTATCGTCGCCGGCGCCATCGAAACCGGTCTCGTTGCAGCCGATCGGCTTCCCCAGCGCCCAGTTCATCTCCACCGCCTGGGGCGGGCGCGCGTAGTGGAAGTTGAACAGCGAGACGCGCGGGTTGGGATTCTCGATCTTCTTCCAGTGGTTGGCGACGTTCTCCGAGATGATGTGGCGCGCAGGGTAGCCGGCTTCGGCGTTCCAGATCGTCTCGGCGATCCGGTCCTGCCATTCGCGGCTGACTCCCGCGAAGTAGGGCTCGTTGCAGATTTCGTAGTAGACGTTGTCGAACTCGCGCAGCGTCTCGACGATGCGGCGCACCAGGGCCTCCTGCACGGCCACCAGCCGGGAGTCCTTGAGTGTGAGCAGTTCGGTGCGTTTCACATCGCCGATGCCGTTGACGTTGTTGCGCGCGTTCATCGGGTTGACCTTCCAGATGTTCTCTTCGTACATCGGCGTGAAGAGATTCACTTCCACCACCACGCCGCGGCGGCCGGCTTCCCGCGTGAAGTCGGCGAGCCGCTCGAAGAACGCATCGTGGAACCGGAGCAGGTCGAACTTGTTCCCTCCGCCGGCGCGCGGCCAGGGGCAAAGGAAACGGTCCGGAGCAGGCGCCAGCGTGTTGCCGGCCAGCAGGAACTTGGCGAAGGAGTCAGGCGCCTCCACGTAGCTGCCGACGAAGACCCGCGTGAGGTTGAACCCGTGGGCTTCCAGCGTCTCCAGGTATCGCCGGTAGTTGAAGTCGAGATTGACGACGGCACCGTAGTGCTCTCCCGAAGTGATGAGCACCGTGGGCCGGCCACGAAACTGGAAGTAGCGCGGATTGCCGGGATGCAAGCGCAGCGGCTCCGCCGCCAGAGGAGAGATCAGCAGAAGAAGGCACGTAGCGAAGCGCATGGGTTCATTGTGCACCATGGACACGTTCCCGATGTGCGTCCCACTGGTCAATCAGACTCTCCATGGGTTGCGGGAGAATAAGGCAATGGATCAGAAGAACAGAGACGACCTCAGCGGGACGGGCTTGTGGACGAGGCGTTCCCTGATGCTGGCCTCCGTCGCGGCCATCGGGCCGGCGTACCCGGCGCTCGGAGCTGCGGCAGGTGCCGATCCCAGGATCAAGGGGCCGTTTCTGATTCTCAGCACGCCCTTCACCCCTTCCGGCGAGGTGGATTGGGAGGATCTGGCCCGGGAAGCCGTCTTCGCCGACTGGTGTGGTTGCAGCGGCATGACCTGGGCGCAGGCCGGAGACGACATGCAGCTCCTGACCAAGGAAGAGCGCCTGCGTGGAATGGAGGTCCTGGCGAAAGCGTGCAAGGGCAAGCGGAGTGTGCTCTGCCTGGGCGTGCAGGGCAAGGACACCCAAGAGATGCTCGAGTTTGCCCGGCATGCGGAGTCGCTCGCGCCGGGAGCCATCATTTCCAGGCCGCCGGATTCCGGGAAGTCAAACGAGGATATGCGGGAGTACTACCGTGAGCTGGCCAAGGTCGCCAGGCGGCCCGTCATCATTCAGACCACTGGCGGCGCTTCTTACGGTGGCCCTTCCTACAAGGGCCCCGCTCCTTCCATAGAACTGCTGGTCGAACTGGCACGTGACTTCTCCTATTTCGGCTACGTAAAAGAAGAACACGCCCCCATCGCCGAGCGTATTCAAAAGCTCGTCGAACAGAAACCGGTGATCCGAAGAGTCTTCGCCGCCATGGGTGGGTTGAACTGGCTCTACGAACTGCGGCTGGGCGCCGAGGGGTTGATCACGGAACGCATGGTTTACGCGGACGCGCTGATGCAACTGTGGAACTCGTACCAGAGTGGGAACCAGGCCAGGGCCAGGGATATCTTCGAGAAATTCGTCTCCATCACGAGTCTGAGCAGAGATATCCCGCCGAGCCTGCGCGGGTT
>CAYOTD010000070.1:9895-12457 GCA_964406685.1 uncultured Solibacteraceae bacterium
ACCTTCTGAAGAAACGGGGCGTCATCAAAACGATGGTGTCCCGGTACCGGAAGCCGAACGAGACGGGCGTGTCTCACCAGGAGCTGGTCTTGACGCCGCCGCAGATCGAAGAGATCGAATTCCGGTTTGAGGCTCTAAAGCCGTACATGAGGCGAGACCGGTTCCCTGGATAGGGCCAGGCCGTCATGCACCCGGCACGCTACTTGGCGAACTTGATGCGGAAGCCCATGGTGAACAGGACGTCGTTGCGCTTGCGGCCGGACACCGGGTTGCTCAGGTAGCGGTCGCTCACCGTGAGCTGCCAGGAGAGCCAGCGGCGGATGGCCGTGTTGAGCGTGGTGTCGAAGTTGACGCGGTAAGAACCGGTGTCGGTCAGGTTCGGATAGAAGACCAGCTTCTCGGCGAGAGTTGTCACCTTGTTGAGCTTCTGAGTCCATTCCTGGCCGAGGAGCGCCTCCCCCGAGGTCCGGTTCAGGCCGGTGGAGAAGAACTCGCGGTTCATGCCCGCGCCGCCGAGGATGTCGAAAACCGTCGAGTCGGTCTTGATGGCATGGTAGCCGAAGCCGCCCGAGGGAGCGAAGCGCAAATCCAGGCTCTGGAACTCGTCGTACTCCAGATCCACCTGCCCGAAGGTGTAGAGCTTGGGCGTCAGGTTCAGTCCATAGGAGATGCCGCCGCGGATCGCGTTGGCGGTGGTGATGGAAGTGCCGGTGGTGCTGTTGCTGGCGTTGATCGAGGTGAACCGCACGCCGATCTTGTCGCGGCTGGTGATGCGGTTCGCTTCGGCCGAAACCGTGACGTTGCTCGTCTTGGCGTTGCCGCGGGTCTGCGCAAAGCCCAGATCGACCTGTCCCACCCATAGATCGACCAGCCGGGGATTGCGGAGCCGCTCGATCTGGAGATCGTAGGCCTCCTGTTCCGCCTTGGAACGGATCGAGGTCACCGCTTCGCGCGGAGCGGTCACCGGGCCCGTCTCCACGGTCTTCACCTGGAGATCCGCTCCGTAGGTCGTGATCGTGCCCACCACGATCTGTTGATCTTTCAGGCCAACGTGCAGCGGCGCCTCCGATTCGAGGCCCACAACGCTGTCCCAGGGGATGGTGACTTCGCCGGCAAACTCACTCTTGAAAACGAGATTCTTGCCGTCGAAGCGAACGATGCCGCCCGAGAGCCGGTCGCCATTCTTCATCGTGACCTGATCGGCGTAAGCGTTGAAGCACGCCAGAAGGGCGGATGCCGCCAGAACACGGGAAACGAGTTTGCGCATCATGTCTCCTCCTCAATCAACGCGCCGTGGGAAAACGGATTGAACGACGTGCCGTCGTCGTAGGTGTCGACACCTTCGCGGCGCTTCAGAAAGCCCACGATACAGTAGGTCAGCGGCGTCGCGGCGGCTTCATACGCCACCTTGCCGAGATAGCCGGACAGAATCAGGTTGCCGATCAGCCCAGGCGTGAGGCTTCCTCCGAAGGCCAGAACAATCACCAGGGCGGCATCCACAGCCTGCCCGGCGAGCGTTGACCCGATGGTCCGGATCCACAGGTACCGGCCGCGCGTCAGTAGTTTCAGCTTAGCAAGGACGAAGGCATTGGTGAACTCTCCCGCCCAGAACGCGGCCAGGCTGGCGGCCACCAGGCGGGGCACGAATCCAAAGACCCGCCCGAAGGCCTCCTGGCCGTCCCAGTCCGGCGCCGGCGGCAGCGCAACGGTGACAAGCCCCATCACCGACAACAAAGCCGAAGCCAGGAAGCCGATCCAGATAGCGCGGCGGGACGCGGCGTAACCGTAGACCTCGGTGAAGACGTCGCCGAAGATATAGGTCAACGGGAACAGCAATTGCGCGCCGCTGAGCCGAAAGGGCCCGACGGCGCAGATCTTCTGGGCGACGAGGTTCGAGATGAGAAGCACAACCACGAAGGCGTGCACCAACAGGTCGTAATAACGGAAGTGCCGCCGGTTCCCCTGATGGCCCTCGAGTGGAGCCACGTCAGAAAATGAAGCTCAATCCGCCCCTCACGGCGCGCGGGGAATGGATCAGGTAGATGTCGCGTCCATCCGCGGTCCGGATCGGCAGATAGCCCTGCGCGAGCAGGTTGCGCAGATCGGCTGTCGCCTCCAGGCGCCATGGCATCCCGGCGAAGCCCGGGATCGGCTGCCGGAAGTGGAAGTTCAGCCCCGTCTCGGGGTTGAGCTGCCGCGTCAGGAAGCGGTGGCTGGGCGTCAGCGCGCGGTAGTCGGTCCACAGGTAGCTGGAGGTGATCCGCGTCCCGGTCCAGGGAGCCGTCGCTGAAGCTCGCGCCGCAATCCAGTGGCGCCGCGTCGACCGCACCAGCGACCGCAGTTCGTCCGGATCCGATCCGCGCATCAGCCGCTCCTCGGTGCGCAGCACGCCGCCGTTGCCGTACGCCAGGCCTACGCTGAGCAAGTCGCCCACCGCCTGAGTCATCGACGCCGTGTAGCCGACGCTCCGGTACCGGCCGATATTAAAGATCGAGCTGTTGGAGTACGGGTCCGGCAACACATCTCCGGAGGCGCCGAAGAAGCCGCCAGGGGCGGCGATCT
>CAYOTD010000071.1:0-8735 GCA_964406685.1 uncultured Solibacteraceae bacterium
GGCGTCGTATTCGCGCGTGCGAGAGATGGCCATCTGGATCAGCATGGCCGCCAGCGGCGCCAGAATCAGCATGAACAACATGCCCAGCGGGCCGCCGTTGTCGTCATCCTCGTCGCGCCGGCCGCCGAAGAAGAAGGCCATCCGGGCCAGCATGGTGATGGCCGCGGCAATGGTGGCCGCCACCGAAGCGATCAGGATGTCGCGGTGCTTGACGTGGCCCAACTCGTGCGCGATCACGCCCTCCAGTTCCCGGTCGTCCATGATCCGCAGCAGGCCGGAAGTGAAGGCGACCGAGGCGTGAGCGGGGTTGCGGCCGGTGGCAAACGCGTTGGGCGAATCGTCCGGGATCAGCCACAGCTTCGGCGCCGGCAACCCCATCCGCTGGCACAGCGCCCCGACCAGCGGCCCGACCCGCAGCCAGACATCGCGGTGGCTTTCCTCGCCCACCGGCTGGGCGGAGTACATCGAGAGCGCAATGCGGTCGGAGAAAAAGTAGCTGAACACGTTCATGCCAACCGCCAGCAACAGGCCGAGGTAGAGGCCTTGCTGGCCGGCCACCGCCTGACCGCCTACCAGCAGAATCCCGCTCATCAGGCCCAGCAGTAGCGCCGTCTTGAAGCCGTTCATGGTTGCCTGCTCCTATTGTCGCACGGAGACAGAAATGGGCGAGGGGCTGCGCCCTCGCCCATTCCCAGGTCGAGCATCCCCGCTCAGTCGCCCACTTTCACCTTGATCGCTCGCGGCTTGGCGACTTCCTTCTTGGGCATGCTGACGGTCAGCACGCCGTTTTTGTAGGTCGCCTCGACCTTCTCGGCGTCGACCGAGTCGGGCAGGCTGAAGCAGCGGACAAAAGAGCCGTAGCTACGCTCGATGCGGTGGTAACCTTCCTTGCCGTTGTCCCGCTTCTCGAACTTCCGCTCGCCCTTGAGCGTGAGCGTGCCGTTCTCGACCTGGATGTCGACGTCGCCCAAGTTGACATCCGGGATGTCGGCCTTCAGGACCAGCTCGTTCTCGGTCTCGAGGATATCCACCGGTGGAGCCCAGGGCCGGCTGCCGGCCGGCTCGCTCAACAGGCGCGAAACGGCGTCCTGGAACAGGCGCACCCCGGTCGGGAAATCTCCGAACTCGGCGAATGGGTCGTACTTCATCAAAGCCATGGTGTGTTTTCCTCCTTGCTCTAGCCTTACCACATTTCCAATATAAAACCTGAGTTAATTCTTGTCAAGAGATATTATTCACTTGAGGAAGATCTTTTTTCGGCGCACCACTCGCGGGGTCTCGAATCAGATCGAGAGAAGGGCTCCCGGCTACCGGCGGAGGCGGCTGCGGGCCTTTTCGACTTCGCGCCTCAGCCCGCTTACCGCGTTGATTCTGTAGTGTTTATCTGCCAGGGAGAGAGCCTCCTGGCCGCCGATGTGGACCAGCGACACAGCTGCGGTGTGGGCAACTACGTTCATCGGGTCGGCGCACAGCCGGTCGAGCGCGGCCAGGACCTCGGGCCGGGCTCCGAGGCTCGCCAGACGGCGCGCGGCCTGCTGGCGGTCTTCCCACTTCGCAGATTCCGATTGAACCAAAAGGAGCTGCAATGAAGGCAGAGGCACCGGAGGGCCGTACCGAGCCGGGATTCCGAGGTACAGGTTCCCATTCCGGACGACTTGTCCGTACGGCAGGTCTTCCGGGTAGTGCAGCATCCCGTCAGCCGCGCGCTCGATGTCGTCGAGGGCGATCGAGCGGGGACCGGGACACGGCGGGGTGGGGGACAGGCGCAGATCGGGCCGCCCCGCGCCGGCGGGCAGCAGGTAGACGCCTCCGGCCCGCGTTTCCAGCGTGGTGACAGGGGCGTCCTTTGATAGTGCGATGCGCAGCGGACCGCCGCGAAGGCTGGTCACGCGCGCCCAGCGGAGTCTTCCATCGACAGCTTCCGCCGCTATCACAAAGCTGCCGGCGGCTCGCAGCCCGCTGAAGCGGACGCGCCCCTTGTCCGGGATGCAGGGGAACAAGCGGATGTGATCGACCCAGCTCTGGAGAAGGCTCTCGCTGATGGCCGTGGTATGGGCGTTGGCCGCTTCCACCAGCGACGCGCGAGAGATCGCATCCGAGTGCCGGGTGTCGATGAGGGCGCGCAGTCCGTTCTGCTTCAGGTGGAAGCGCACGATCAGGCCGTACAGGAAACGGCGGTAGAGATCGCGGTCGCCCAACCGGGCGGCGTTGATGGTGAGAATTCCGCTGGAGAACCCGTTGGGCTCGATGCCACCCTCGAACTCCGGGATCGCCGCGTGGCGGTCCTCGTAACGGAAGCCGAGCAGGCGCGTCACCACGGGCATGGTCCGGCGGGCGCTCTCAAACAGCGGCGACCCATGCCGGATGGCGTTGGTGGGATACAGCGGAAACGTCACAACGGGGTGGCATCGGTAAGGGTGGGCGTTGTTGGGCGCCTCCCACAGGGTCTTTCCGTCGCCGGGTGGTGAGAAGAGGTTTTCGAGCCGGTCGCGCCACTGAGCGCGCAGGCTGGCATCGACGTTCAGGGTTTCCGACGCCTGAATCGCCGTGCGGAAGAACCAGGTCAGCATACCCCAGTCGAAGGTGTTGTCGCGCGAGGTGTTGTCCTGCTCCGGAGACTGGCTGTTGAGGCAGTGATAGCGCCCGTCGGCCTGCTTCACCAGGTCCGAGACCAGGTAGTCCGCCGTCATGCGCAGCAGCGGGTAAGTCACTTCGGCCAGAAACTCGCGGTCGCCCGAATACCAGTAATCCCACCAGAAGTTCATGACGAACCACGGCGCCGCACCCTTGTGGGGATTGACGCCGGTGTAGTGAGGCTTGCCGCCCGCCCACTCAGGGAAGGAGAAGTGCGGCACCACCATGCCGGCGCCGGAAGTGTTGCGGGCGAACTCGGCCGCCATGCGCGCGAAGGTGCGGTGGGAGGGGTACAGCAGTTCGAGGTGGTTGGAGGCGAAGGTCTGCCACCAGATCATGGGGACCTGTGCGTCGGCGACGTAGGCGTCGTACCAGGTGCGGTGGTCGAGCGGATGCCACAGCCCAAAGAAACTGACCGCCTGATCGGACCGGGAGCAGGAGGCCTGCTGATACAAGCCGATGTACCAGAGGCTCTCTTCGAGCTTGTCGGGCAGCTCGATCCAACTCCGGCTCCAGAACCGGCGCCACCATTCCAGGTGCGCCTCGCGGCCGGAGGGACCGAAACGGGAGCGCGCAATGGCAGCCGGGTCGCCGCCTTCGCGGCTTGTGGCCACGGATGCTTCCAGCCGGAGCTTCGTGCCGGCAGCGGCCGGGATCGTCCCGATACACCGGCCGCCTTCGGCTTTCCAGTTGATGCGCGCACCGGTCAGACGCACCGACACGGCGGTCTTCAGATTCGGCGCCGTCTGGAGAAACGAGCAGGAGTCCTGGCCGGTGCTCCAGTCGACGCTTGTCGTGGGCGCCTGCGCCGCTTCGGAGCGGAGCTTTTCGAGTTGGCCGGCAGACATCACGTTGGCCCAGCTTCCGAACAGCCGCTCGGCGTTCTGGTAACCGCCACGCCGGTTGACCCAGAGAGTGACCGGCTGCCGCTCGACTTCGACCTCGGCATCCGCGGCTTCGAACTCGACTTCCAGACGATTGCGCAGCGCGTCGACACGCGCGGTAGAGCGGAAAGCGCCGTCCGCAGTCTCGACTTCCGCCGACCCCAGCGACAGCCTCTGGCGGAAGCCCTCCGGCGCGCCGCCGCGATACCGGATCCGGAGAGTGCCCGCCCACGACCGGCCCAGTGCAGTGCCGTCGGGCGCGGTGTGCCAGATGTCGGTCTTATCGAGATAGAACGTCTGTTCCCGGCCCTGTGCGCCCGCCACCAGGGCGCCCACATCGCCGTTGCCGAGCGGCAGTCCCTCCACCCAGTCGGATGACGGCTGCTGGTAGACGATGTCGTGCTGCCGCAAATAGGCCGCAACGTCCGCGTTTCCAGACGGGACGGCGGCCGATTCGCGCGCGCTCAGCCGGTCGCGAAGGGAGCGGTTCAGCCGGTCGAGCCGGAGCGGAAGGGACACCGGCTCACCGCCTGCGGCTATCTCGACCGCACGCGATTCGATGACGCGGTTCGCCGAAACCAGTTCGAGTGTGAATCGCGAGGGGGCTCCGGCGGAGGGAACCCAGAATCCGTGCGCCCATCTCCCGCGCTTGCCGGCCGGGATCGGCTCGGTATCCAGCGCCGCGCCGTCCGGGGAACGCAGGGTGAAGACCGCGCCGGGCGGGGCCGGCGCGGTGAACTGAACACCGGCTTTGAGCAGGCGGCGGTTGCACCCCTGCTCGTCAGTCAGCCGGTAAGGGCTCCAGGCGCCGCTCCAGGAATCGAGAACGCCGCCGCGCGCACCGGCCGGCGAAAACAACAGGAGAAGGAGAAGCGTGTGTTTTCGCATGGCCGGTGTCGCGGTGATCCTACATTAGAATGCCAGTTTCAAGCCAAGCTGGATCTGGCGCGGGGAAGCGGTGGTGGTCACGCGCCCGAAGGCGGTGCTGGTCGGGCTCGCGTTGGGAGCGTCGAAGATGGCGTGATTGAAGGCGTTGAAGGCCTCGGCGCGAAACTGGATTTCGCACCGCTCGTAGACCCTGGTCTTCTTCATCAGCGAGAGGTTCCATACGTTGTTGGCGCCCGCGCGCAGGCTGGAAAATCGCAGCGGGAAGGAGCGCAGGTTGTAGCCGAGTTGCTTGCTGGAGGTGCGTTCGAAGCCGGCGCCGGTGTTGAACCACTGGTCGACGGTGCGCCGGCCGGAGGGGAGCAGGATGTCGTCGGAGTTGCCCAGGAAGAGCACGTTGCCCCAGTCGAACACCGGGCCGCTGACGTAGGTCCAGATGATGCCTGTCTGCCAGCCGCCGATGAAGCCGTTGGCCAGCCGGCCGATGCCGCTGAACAGCCGGCGGCCCTGCCCGAAGGGCAACTCGACGATGCTGCTGAGCTCAAACTGGTGCGGGCGGTCATAGGTGGAGAGCGTGCGGTAGGGGAGCGGGTCGCCCGAGTTCAGCCGGGTGAGCGCTTCCATCGATTTGGCGAAGCCGTATCCGATCTGCATGGTAAAACCGTGGCTGAAGCGCCGCTCGGCGCGCACCTGAAGGGCGTGATACCAGTTGTACCCCTGCGGGTCTTTGTATGACACGGAGCTGAACTGCGGGTAGGTCATCAGCAGCATGGGACGCGTGGTGGTGGCGCCCGTCATGGTGGTGCCGGGAATCAGCCCGGCAAGCGGATTGGCGACGGTTTGCGTCAGATAATCGATGCGGGCCTGATCGCGCACCGGCGACGTGCTGAGGTAGGAGACAGGCATAGCATTGAGGTCGCGCGAGGCGCCGAGGCCGACGGCTTTGCTGCCGTGATAGCCGATCTCCAGCAGCATCTGCGAGGGCAGCATGGTCTGTGTGTTCAGGCTCCAGTGCGAGTCGTACGGGGTCCTGCCGCGCGTGTCGTAGAAGCTGACGCCGTAGCCGAGGAAGGTGGCCGCACCCAGGCTGGAACCTGTGGGCTGGGTGATGCCGTTGGGATAGGGGTTGGCCAGGTTGGCGAGGAAAGTCTGGCCGGAGTCGAGCGTGGTCACCATCGAAGTGGCCTGGCTGAAGCCGGACTGAATGGGCCGGTTCCGGTTGGCGACGCCCAGTTGGATCGGGTAGATGCCGAAGCCGCCGCGCACGACCGTGCGTTGCAGCGCCTGGTAGGAGAATCCAAAGCGGGGCGCAAAGTCGCGCCAGGTGCGGTCCCAAAGAGACCGCGGTTGCCCGCCGACGCCGGCGAACATCATCCCGCCGCGCACGCGGTACTGGTCCGCGGGAAGGATCGAATCGGGCTTGGCGGCGTAGGCAGCTTTGGCCGCGGCCTCGATGGCTTGTGGGGCGTTGGCGTCGAAGCCGCGCACGGCGCGGTTGTAGCGCTCGGTGGTGGGTCCTTCGTGTTCCCAGCGGAGCCCCAGGTCGAGGGTGAGCCGGCGGCTGACGCGCCAGTTGTCGTGGAAGTAGAACGCGTAATACGAGGAAAGCGTCGCCTGGTTGGCGTTGCGGGAGATGTAGCCGCTGCTGGGTTGACCGAGCAGGAACGCGGCCAAGCCCTGGCCGACGCCGGAAGGCGAGGACGAGGAGTTGTCGAGCGGCCCTTTGGTGTAGCGGGTGTCGAAGGTGAACGACCCTCCGGCGTGTCCGTAGGAGGCCACGTTCTCCAGGTAACGGCGGATGTCGGCCCCGATGCGGATGTTGTGGTTGCCGTGCTGCTTGCTCACGCTGGCGAATAGGGATCGCGTCTCGCTGTTGACGTAGTCGGTGGTTTCGGTCGCTAGCGAAGTCATGGCGGAGATGTTGACCACCGGGATCAGGTCGGCCACTTCGCCCAGAATGGACTGCGCCTGGGAAGGAAAGCCGAACTGGCTGGCCTTGACACCGTAGGCCAGCGGCGTGTGGCCCGCGCCGTAGCGGGTGTAGCCCAGGCGCAGGTTCAGCACGGTGGTCGGATTCAGCGTATAGACATCGTCAATAGCGATCTGGGGCGCCTTCCCGTAATAGGTGTTTCCGGTGGCCGGCCCTTCCCAATACTGGCGGTAGGGGCCGGTGAGCCGGTGTACGTACGCCACGCGGCCGTAGATCCGCTGCCGGTCGCTGATGACGTGATCGATGCGGGCGATGTGGTTGTAGTAGTTCTCCGGTGACGGCGTGTCGCGATAGAAGTTGTTGACGCCGCCGGCCTGTCCGGTCTGGTTCGGCTGCGGGTAGAGGGCAAGCAGACTCTTGGCGATGGGGCTGATGCGGCTGGAGGGCACGATGTTGCCGGCCAGCGGCTGGATCGAGTAGCGGCCGGTGCCGGTGGCCTGGATGGTGGCCGGATCGTAGATTTGGTAGTCGGCGCCGAGGGCGAGCAGGTTGGAAAAGTCGCCGCCGGTGTTCTTGGGGTCGGGCACGGTGCCGGTGAAGCTGGTCCCGGTGGTCTGGTCGAGGCCCTCGTAGCCGTAGGAGAAGAACGTCCGGTCCCTGCCGCTGTAGAGCTTGGGGATGTAGACGGGACCGGACAGGGTCGCGCCCCAGCGTTTGTAGGTGAAGTCGCCCTTGGCCTGGCCGGCGCGGTTCGCGAAGAACGAGTTAGCGTTGAACTCGGGCTCGCGATCGAAGAGGTAGGCCGTTCCGTGGGGCGCGTTGGCTCCCGTCTTCAGGCTGACGTTCATGACCGTGCCGCTGGTGTGGCCGACGCTGGCGTCGAAGGCGGTCTCGAGTTTGAACTCTTCCACGACGTCGGCGGGCGGTGAGTTGGAAACCGCCGAGCCGTTGGTGGTGTTCGAGGTCTGGGTGTTGGGAACGCCGTCGATGGTGAAGTCGGTGGTGCCGATGGGCGCTCCGTTGATCACCAGAAAGTCAGTGTCCGAGGTCACCGCGACGGGGGTTTCCTGTTGCGTGCGGCCCGCCAGGGTTCCCGCCGAGAGGTACATCAGGCTGAAAGCGCTGCCGTGGGCAGTGGGAAGCTCGGAGATGCGCCGCGACTCGACCACAACGCCCAGATTGGCGTTGGCGGTTTGCAGCAGCGGCATCTCGGCCGTGACCTGCACTTGTTCGGAGACGTCGCCGAGCTCGAGGGCGAAGTCGATTTGCAGCCGTTCGTGAATGGGGAGCTGGATGTTGTCGCGGCGGCTGGTCTTGAACCCCGTCATGCTCACGCTCAGGTTGTAGACGCCGGGCGGCAGGAACAGGAGGCTGTAGGCTCCTTCCTGGTTGCTGGTTGTCTTGGTGGCGACGTTGGTGGCGGCGTTGGTGGCGACCACGTTCGCCCCCGCCACGACCGCCGCGGAGCTATCCAGAATCCGGCCCTGGATGGAGCCGCGCGTTTCCTGCGCCAGCGCGCCGGGGAGAGCGGCAAGCACGGCCGCCGCGGTACCCGATATGAGGAGTCTTCTGAGAATCACCATGAGTCGATGCATGTTTCCTTCATTCCTGATCGTTTCTGAGTAGGGACCGGAGCACGATTAACCGGCAAGGGGAATGACCATGTTCCAGGTCCTGGTCGCGTTATGAAAGCCGCCGGGACCGTCGGCCGTGGCGGCAAACAGGTGTGTCGGGCGGTCGCCGTCGAATAGCAATTGCGGGCGCTCGACGCACCCCTGGACAGTGGTGGAACCGTCGTCCCAGAGGATCTTGCGAGAGTAAGCTTTGGGCGGGGACTTGAGGGTCCAGGTCCGGCCATCGGGGGAGGTCGCATGAACCCCGGCGTGCCGCTCGCCGGTGATGGCACCGGACATGTCCTTCATGATGGCCTCGAAGTGGCCGTCGGCCCACCATAGGTAGGGATCTTCGACGGTGTGGCCGCCCGAGAACAGCTCGATGGGATCGTCGGCCAGACGGCGGAAGGGCTGGTCGTAACCCTCCGCCGCCGCGATGCCGAGCCGCAGACCCTTGGGCGTGTTGCTGCGGTACAGCATCACGATGCGCCCGCCGGGCAGCACGGTGGGCGCGGGATTGGTGACGATGGTAGAGTCCCATTTTTTCGCCCGGGTGTCGAGGATGGGCCGGTCCGCGCGCCGCCAGGGGCCTCTTACGGAAGCGGCCGTGGCCAGACCGATGCGGATGTTGGCGTAGGACTCCTTGGTCTTCCCGGCCGTCCCGCGGGCAAACTCGGCAGCCGAGGGAGCCGGACCACGATAGGTCGAGCCGATGTAGAAGAGCAGGTACGTTCCCCGCCAGTAGTGGATCGTGGGGTTGTGGGTCATGCGCCCATCCCAGTAGCCGGG
>CAYOTD010000071.1:8745-12419 GCA_964406685.1 uncultured Solibacteraceae bacterium
AGGTAGCACGACCTCGGCGAAGCGGTAGGGACCGGCGGGGGTCTCCGCCTCCGCCCGGACGATCTCCGAGTAGAGCGGGTAGCTGGCGAAGAACGGCAACTCGTGCGGCCAGCGAGCGGCAAACAGGTGGTACCGGCCATCTTCACCGCGAATGGGAGAGCCGCACCAGACCCAGTAGTCGGCTTGGCGGAAACCGCCGGCTTTGGGCGCCGGCGAGATCCGAGCAAGCAGACTACGTTCCCTTGTGGCGGGGAAAAATCCGGCGGCGGCGAGCGATCCGAGGGTCAGCCTGCGGGTGATTTGTGTCATGCCTGGTTCATAATGATAGGGTGGTTGGGATAGGTACCCAATGAGGTGAGCGCTAATAACCCGTTAAGCACCGGTTCGCGGACGGATCGGCCCGTTGATTCCAGAGCAGTTAGCGACGCCAGGGCACGCGCGGAGGTTGAGCGCGTGCTCTTGAGCGAGGGGTTTCGCAATTCCGACAGTTCCCGGCGCCTGCTCCGCTATCTGGCCGATGAAAGCCTGGCCGGCCGCAGCCGGGATCTGAAGGAATTCACGGTCGGTATCGAGGCGTTCGGAAAGCCATCCGAGTACGACCCGCGAACGGATGCCTCGACCCGTGTCCAGGCGGGGAAACTGCGCCAGCGGCTGGAGGAGTACTACCGCACGGAAGGCGCCGCCGATCCGGTTGTTATCCGGTTCCCCAAGGGAGGCTTCCATCTCTGCTTTGAGGCGCGGGAGAAGCGGGAACGCCACTGGCGATGGCCGGCCCTGGTGGTGGCCCTGTCTGTCGCACTCCTCGCGCTGGCGTCCTACGTAGTTGTGGAACGGCAGAGCCGGCCGCGGCCCGTGGTGCGGGAAGACGCCGCGCAAAGCGCCTGGACTCCCGAGATGGAAGCCTTCTGGGCGCCGGTCCTGGATGACCCCTCGCCGGTGGTTGTGGCGATCGGGATGCCCCTGTTCATACATGTCGGCAAGGGCGTCACCATCCGGGACTACACGTTGAACCAGTGGCCCGAGGCCGACGGCTCGGAGATCGTCCGGCAGCTCAAGAAGCTGTACGGAAGCCGGAACGCCAAACCGGTCTATATCTACACCGGAGAGGGCGACGCCACGGCGGCATTCCTGCTGGCGCGGTTGCTCGGCGTGCGCAAGTCCCAGTTGCGGCTGAAGCGGAGCAACGTGCTCGACTGGGAAGACATCAAGAACAACCACGTCATCTTCCTGGGGAACCAGAAAAGCCAACCCCACCTGCGCGACATTCTGGCCGAGCGGGATTTCCGCGTGGAAGGGAACGGCATCCGCAATCTCCGCCCGCAGCCCGGCGATGCGCCGTATTACGAAACCCGGCTGGAGCAAGTTGGGCGAAGCGTCGAGGAGGAGTTCGGCTTGGTGAGGCGGCTGCCGGGGGCATCGGGTAGAAGAGAGGTCTTTGGGCTATCGACCTATTCCACCGAGGGCGTGTGGGCGCTGGCCGAGTATCTCACCGACGGCCAGTCGATCCGGGAACTGGTGCGGAATCTCCGGGGAACGTCCGGCCAGATGCCGCAAGCCTGGGAAGCGATCCTGCGGATTCGCTACAAGGCTCAGGTGCCGGTGCAGATCCGGTACGTCACCCACCACGTTCTGTAGCGATCAGAGACAAGAAGGGCCGGAGCGGACGCCCCGGCCCTTCGACAAATCAAGAGTTCCGGCTCAGCGGCTCAGGAGGACTTCTCCTCGCCGCCCTCTTCGGCCTCGCGTCCTTCCTTCATCGCCTTCAGCCGTTCCTCGCGGCGCTTGGCGCGCTCGGCGGCCCGCTTGACGAGTTCGGAACCGACCAGCTCGAGCATGGCCTGCTCGGCGCCGTCGCCCTTGCGCCAACCCAACCGCGTAATGCGGGTGTAGCCGCCCGGCCGCTGGCCGAAGCGCGCACCCAGCTTGTCGAACAGCTTCTTAACCGCTTTGGGCGTCTCTAGGAACGCCGCCGCCTGGCGCCGCGTGTGCAGCGTGTCGCGCTTGGCGAGAGTGATCATCTTGTCCACCAGCGGCTTGGCCGCTTTGGCCTTGGGCACCGTGGTGATGATGCGCTCCTGTTCGATGACGCTGGTGACCAGCCCACGTAGCAGCGCCTTGCGGGCGCCCGGGTCTCGTTTCAGTTTGTATCCGGCTCTTCCGTGTCTCATTTCGTGCCCCTATTCGCCCGCCTCTCCGAGTTCGGCCTCGGCCTCGGGCTCGGGCTCGGGCTCGACGGCCAGTTCGCCGCCGGCCAGCGGAGCGGGCGCCCCACCGGGCATCGTCAGCCTTCCCTGGGCGTCGAACTTCATGCCGAAGCTCAGCCCGAGATTGGCCAGGATCTCCTTGATTTCGTTCAGCGACTTGCGGCCGAAGTTCTTGGTGCGGAGCATTTCGGCTTCGCTCTTCTGCACCAGGTCGGCGATGGTCTGGATGTTGGCGTTTTTCAGGCAGTTGTAGCTGCGCACGCTCAACTCCAGCTCTTCGACCGAGCGGTTGAGAACCTCGTTCATCTGGCCGGCGGCGCGTTCGGCGGGCTCTTCGTGGACCTCGGGGAGTTCCTCGAAGTTGATGAAGATGGACATGTGGTCCTTGAGGAGCTTGGCCGCCTGCCCGATGGCGTCCTGGGGCGCCACCGCGCCGTTGGTCCAGACTTCCAGGGTCAGCTTGTCGTAGTCGGTCATCTGGCCCAGGCGCGCGGCTTCCACCGCGTAGTTGACCTTGCGCACCGGCGAGTGAACCGAGTCGATGGGGATGTAGCCCAGGGGGAGGTCGTCGTCGAAGTTGCGGTCGGCGCTGACGTAGCCGCGGCCCGACTTCAGCCGCATCTCGATGGAGAGCTTACCGCCCTCCCCGACCGTAGCCACGTGCATAGTGCGGTCCAGCACCTCGATGGTGGGATCGCACTCGATCTGGCCGCTGAGGACCTCGCCCGCCTGGTCGGCCTTGAGCCGCACGGTCTTGGGCCCCTCGTCGGTCATCTTGAAGGGGATTTGCTTGAGGTTCAGGATGATGTCGGTGGCGTCCTCGACCACCCCGGGGATGGGACTGAACTCGTGCGCCACACCCTCAATGCGGATGGCGGTGATGGCGGCACCCTCGATCGAGCTCAGCAACACGCGGCGCAGGCTGTTGCCGACGGTGGTCCCGAAACCGCGTTCGAACGGCTGCGCGGTGAACATCCCGTAGCGGTCGGTGAGCGTCTCTGTGTTCGCAACCAGGCGCTTGGGCTTCTGAAAACCTTTGAACATCGCTCGCTCCTCCCTACTTCGAGTACAACTCGACGATGAGCTGCTCGTTCAACTGGATCTGGACCAGCTCCTCGCGCTTGGGCACCGAGAGCACGCGGGCGCGCAGCGCCTCGCGATCCACCTCGAGCCAGTTGGGCGTGGGCGCGTGCGCCGTGGCGTCGCGCGCGGCCAGGATACCGGGATGCTTGCGGCTCTTCTCCCGTACCTCGACGATGTCGTTGGTCTTGACGATGGCGGAGGGGATATCGCACTTGCGGCCGTTCACCTGGATGTGGCCGTGCCGCACCACCTGGCGCGCCTGCGCCCGGCTGGTGGCCAGCCCCATCCGGTAGATCAGGTTGTCCAGCCGCCGCTCGAGCATGCCCAACAGGTTCTCGCCGGTGATGCCCTTTGCCTTGCTGGCCTTCTCGAACTGGTTGCGGAACT
>CAYOTD010000072.1:0-10152 GCA_964406685.1 uncultured Solibacteraceae bacterium
AACCGGCCCGGCGCCGGGCGGCAATAAATTCTGCAAACGCACGCACCCCTGAGTTCGAATTGACTCCACTTTCAGCGTACAACACCGTTTTCCCCGGCGAGCCTCTCGCGGAAGATCGCCGCCAGAAGCCTGCCGTTGGTTTCCCCTTCGTAAGCGCCGGCGACCTTGCGGCGCGCCGCCTCGCCCAGCCGGCGGCGCAGATCCTCAACCTCCATCAGGCGGGCGATAGCTCCCGGCAGGGCGCCGGCGTCGCCGGCGGGGACCAGCAGGCCGTCGACTCCGTCCTCGATCAGTTCCGGCACGCCCGTGATGCGCGTCGCCACGCAGGGCAACCCCGCCGCCATGGCCTCCATCAGAACCACCGGGATTCCCTCGGCGAAACTGGCCAGAACAAAGGCGTGCGAGTTGCCATACAGAGGGACGACAGCCTCGTGACGCAGTGCCCCTTCCAGGCGAATGCGCTCCCCCAGCCCCGTCTGGGCGAGCCTGGCGGTGAGCGCCGCGCGGAACGGCCCGTCTCCCACGATGCGCGCTCGCAGATCCCTTCCGGCGCCCGCCAGCCCTTCCAGCGCGTCGATCAGCAGCGGGAAGCCCTTTTCCGGCGAGAGCGTTCCCACGGAAAGCACGGTGAAGGGTCCGGTCTTGGGCGCGGCCTGCAACCCGGCATACCGCGCCGTCTCCACTCCCAACCGGCAGACGGCGAACTTCGCCCACTCCGACGGCGGTGCGTACCGCATGAGCTGGCTCCGTCCGTACTGGCTGATGGCCACAACGAAGCGCGCCGACTCGATCTTTTCCCGCAGCCGGAACAGGGCGGGGTTCTCGAACTCCGCCGGTCCGTGAATCGTGTGCGAAACGGTGAAGGAGAACACCCGCGACGCCAGCAGGGCCACCGAAGAGGCGTAGTGGCAGTGAACGTGGCGGATGCCGCGCGCTTCGATCCAGCGGCCGGCGATTACCGCCTGACCGAACCAGCGCAGCCAGCGGGCGGTTTCGCGCGGGCTGCCTTCCCCCAACCGCAGCGCGCAGGCAATCCCGGCGAGGTAGCGCAACGGGCGGCTGGCGAGAGTGGCGAGGTGAGCGGCCAGCCAACCGGCCGCCCCGGCGCTCGACACGTAGCAGGTCGATTCCTGTTCGGCGCGCTCGGCCTGATCGAGAGAGGCCGGCGGACGGTCGGCCGGAAGCACGGACACCACCTGGACTGCAAAGCCGTTGCGCCGCAGTTCCCGGACTTCCCGCAACAGGTAGGTGTGATTGACCGCGGGGTACCGGCTGATCAGATAGGCCAGCCGCAAGCTGGAGGTCGACGCCATGCTAGCTACCAGCGTAGTATGCGCGGCGCCGGCGGCGCGACACTCCGGGCGGCGGAATGTGAGAATGAAGGGTCAGCCCGGCACGCCACATCATGAGATCCGTCATGTCGGTTTTCGGCCTGGTTCCGCGACGAATCGGGGGAATCGAGTCCTTTGCCCGGGAACTCTCCGTGCAGCTTGCCGAGCGGGACTGGCGGAGCATCCTGGTCTTTACCGGCTCTCCAACCGCGGAGGTGGAGCGCTATCTGGGCCTGCCGAACGTGTCGCTGGAGGTTGCCCCCGGGCTATCCTCGCTCGGCTGGCCGGGAGTGGCAGCCTGCGCGCCGCTGCTGGGACGTTATCGCCCTTCGGTGTTCCATTTTCATTTTCTGAGCCCGATCTCGCCATTTCCCTGGCTGGCGCGGCTGCGCGGGACGCGGAAGGTCTTCTTCACCGACCATACTTCGCATACCACCGCCGGGCTGCCGCCGAAAGCCCCGCTGCTGAAGCGCCTGGGAGGCCGGTTGCTCACCTGGCCGATCACGGGCTACCTGGGCGTCAGCCGGTACGCCCTGGAGTGGTCGAAGGCCGTGGGACACTGCCCGCCCGGGAAGTTCGACGTCCTGTACAACGGCGTCGTCCTGCCCTCGCTGGACGGCGCGGAGGAGTTGGGCCGGCGCTTTCGCGCCCGGCATGGCATCCCCGCGGATCGCGAACTGGTGGTGCAGGTGGCTTCCCTGGCCCCCGAGAAAGGCACCGAGGATCTTCTCGAGGCGGCCCGCCTGGTGCTTCGGGAGCGGCCGGGCACGCACTTCGCCTTCGTCGGCGACGGCAAGCGCGCGGCCGAGTACCGGGAGTGGACCCGGTCGGCGGGCCTGGAATCGGCGGTGAGCTGGACCGGGCTCGTCTCCAGCCCGGTGGGCGAGGGCGCCTATGCCGCCGCCGATGTCGTCTGCCTGGCCTCGCGATGGTATGAGGCCTTCGCGCTGTCGTTGATCGAAGGGATGTCCGTGGGCCGGCCGGTGGTGGCCACCGCGGTGGGCGGCAACCCGGAGGCGCTGGAAGACGGCGTCGACGGTTACCTGGTTCCCCGCCAGGATCCGCCGGCTTTGGCCGCGCGGCTGCTGCGGCTCCTGGAGGACGCGGCGCTGCGCCGCGCGATGGGAGAGCACGCGCGCCGGAAGGTGGAGGAGCGGTTCACGCTGTCCACCCAGGTCAGCGAGTTGCTCCGCCGTCACTACCGGTTGGGCTGAGCCGGGGTTTCGCTTCCGGCTCCGGCCGCACCTGCCCGCTGGGGCCGACCTCCGCCCAGAGGCGCAACAGGCCCCGCCCGGTCTGGGGCCCGCCGGCGGCCCCGCCTTCCGCCGTCGGGGGGGCCAGCGGCAGCACGGGCACATCGGGCGCCGTGCCGAAGGAAACGGCTGTAAACGCGCGACTTGCCCCGCCCGCCCGGTTCCGCCGGCCGGCCGCCACCAGCCACACCAGCGTCAGCGCGCAGACGGCGTAGGCGGCGGCGTAGTAATCCATCGGTGTGCATATCGGAGCCGGGCGCTGGAGTCTTAGCGGAAATGTCAGCACTCAGCGGTCCCCGGGGTCTGCACGAGCCGGTCGAATCGTTTATCATTAGGACCGCATGCCGATACTTGTCCTTTTCCTGCTGCTGTGTTTTGTGCCGGCTGCCGCCGGCCAGGAGGCTGCTGTGCGTCTGATTATCGTCGATCCCGGCCACTTCCACGCCGCGTTGGTGCAGAAGGACATGTACCCGTTCCTGTCGCCGCGCGTGTCGGTGTATTCCTCGTTGTCGCCGGAACTGATCGACTTCCTCAACCGCATCTCGCTGTTCAACCTGCGGAGGGAGAATCCGACGCGCTGGGAGCTGGACATCCACACCGGGCCCGATTTCTTCGACCGCATGTTGCGGGACAAGGCCGGCAACGTGGCGATGTTCGCCGGCCGCAACCGCGGCAAGATCGACCGCATCCTGCGCTGCCTCGAAGCCGGTTACCACGTCTATGCCGACAAGCCCTGGATCATCGCCTCGGCCGACCTGCCCAAGCTGGAGCGGGCTCTTGACATGGCTCCGCGCAAGGGTTTAGGCGCCTACGACATCATGACCGAGCGCTTCGAGATCACTTCGATCCTCCAGCGCGAACTGGTCAACGCGCCCGGCGTATTCGGCAAGCTGGTGCCGGGCTCGGTGGCCGATCCGGCCATCCGCGCCCGCAGCGTCCATCACCTGATGAAACTGGTGGCGGGCGTGCCCATCCGCCGCCCGGTGGCCTTCTTCGATATCCGCGAGAGCGGCGAGGCCCTCGCCGATGTCGGCACCCACGTGGTGGACCTGGCGCAGTGGACCGCCTTCCCCGAGCAGATGCTCGACTACCACACCGACATCCGCATCCTGGGCGGCAGGCGGTGGCCGACGGTGATCAGCCCGGAGCAGTTCAAACAGGTGACGGGCGCTGACGGTTTTCCACCGCAGCTTTCCCAATGGATACGGGACGGCAAGCTTGACTACTACACCAACAATTCGGTCGACTACACCTTGCGGGGCACGCACATCGGGCTGGAGATCGTGTGGAACTGGGAGGCCCCTCCGGGCGTGCTGGATTTCTATGAAGCCACCTTCCGGGGCACGCGCGCCCGCATCGAACTGAGGCAGGGCGCGGCGGAGAAGTTCGTCCCCGAGATCTACGTCGTCCCGGAGGCTTCAGTCAAAGCCGAAGTCTTCGCGGCCCTGCGGCGCACGGTGGAAAGCTGGCAGGCGCGGTGGCCCGGAGTGGCGGTGGAACAGCGCGCCGCCGAGGCGCGGCTCACGATTCCGGCAAAATACCGCGTCGGGCACGAGGCGCACTTCGCCCAGGTGACAAACCTGTTCTTCGAGTACCTGCGCGATCCCAACAAGCTCCCCGCCTGGGAGCGCAACTTCATGCTCGCCAAGTACTACGTCTCGACCAAGGGAGTGGAGATCAGCCACGCAGGCGGAAAGTAACGCCGCCGGCGTGTTCCTTCAGGTAGTCGAGCAGGGCGTGCAGGAACAGGATCGTTCCCAGCATCTCCAGGCCCTCTTCGCAGGCGACACTCAGTTCGTAAACCATATCGCGATGGCCCACGGCGGAGATGTGCTTCCCCCCAATCATCTCCATGCCGACACAGCCGCCCCCATAGACCGAACCGGCGATCAGGAAGCGCAGGCGCGTCTGCGGCGGTAATGCGCGCAGGAACCGCACCAGCGCCAGCGCCAGTGCTCCCACCGCCACCACCGCCGGCAACACCCAAGGGTATGTCAGGTATCCGCTGGGGCGCCAGAAGCGCTGGATCAGCGGGCTGAGCTTCTCGTGCCATGACGCAGCTTCGTCGAGGGAAAGCAAAGTGAAAACAACCGCCAGCAGACACCAGAACCGGCTGTGCGGATCGCCTTCCTCCCGCCTGGCCTTTGCGATAGCCGCAAGCGTCACGGCGCAACTCAGCAGCAGGATCGTCGAGAACCAGGTTGGGATGTTGTTCTCCCCGGCAAGGTCGAACTCCGGAATCAGCCCGAACATGGTGTCATGGCCGGTCGCACGAGCCAACCACTGCGTCGTCAGACTGGCCACCACCAGCAGGGCGGTAACCATCAGCAAGGCGTGGATCAGCCTGGCCGGGACGATTCCAACAACCACGCCAAGCCTCGCAAGTCTCGGCTCAGTCGCGGAAACGGATGGAGTAGAGGTCGGCATCTTTCAGTAGGACTCGCAAGCGAATGGGCCGCCCGGCCAGCCGGCTCACGTCCGTTCCTCCGCCCCAGGATACCGCGCGCGCCGTCTGGTCGCCGATGATCTCGCGGGCATCGGCCAGGGAGAAGCCGCCCAGCGGGCTTCCCCCGGCGTCCTGAATCTCGATGCGGATGCCGCCGGCGGCCGAGGTCGAGTAGTTGATCTCCAGGGCGCGGCCGGCGAAGCGGAAGGGTTTGGTGACAAGCTCGCCGCCGCCGTAGCCGGCGTGGATGGATGCGAAACCGTCCAGCCGCAAGGCGTAGCGGGCCACCTGCGCGGTCGGCTGGCCGTAGTTCCGGTTCACGTAGAACGACATCTCTTCCGGGCCCGTCTGGACGACGTTCAGCGCGGGGTAGTTGCTGCGCGAGACCCAGTTCTCCGGCCCCAGGCCCGGCCGCAGGAAGCTTTCCAGGAAGGTCCGCTGGTAGCTGGTCCCGCCGCGGGTGGAGAATAGCACGGCATCCGAGCAGTCCTTGAAGTACTTCGGATCCACCTGGATGGCGCGCGCCTCTTCCTCGCTCAGCACCTGCCGGCCGGGCATGAAACGGGCGGCGATGGAGACGTAGATGTGGGGCGCGCGGAAGTAGGGCGAGGTCTGGTTGGTGTAGATCTGCTCGGGGGGCGCGCCGCCGAACGACATCTCCTGTTCGGGGGTCCAGTGGAGGAAGTCAGTGCTGGTGGTGCGCGACACCCAGCGCACTGCCGGCCCGCCCGGGAACCGCTTGAAGACGCGGAAGTAGCAGACGTATTGCCGCTCGCTCTCCGACCAGAAGGCCAGGTTCTGCGAGTCGTAGCGGGTGGTGGTGGCCGCGGGGAGCACCGGCTCCTCGCGCAGTTTGCGCCAGTGGATGCCGTCGCCGGAAACCCACGCCGCCAGGCCCGACCCCGAGGTTCCCGATAGCGCCTTGTAGCGCTCGCCGGGAGCCACTCCCGGCCGCAGGTCGATGAACGGGGAGAAATTGTGCGAGAAAGGCGGCTGGCCGGCCAGGATGATGTTGTTCTGCTTGGAGCCGCGCACCTCGTACAGGCCAAGCTGGGGCTTGGTCCATTGGATTCCATCGGGGGACTCGGCATAGCAGGTCGCCTCGGCCGGCCGCCCGTCGGCGCCGGAGGAGGGGACACAGCGATAGTAGAGGCGGAAGACGGAGGCGTCTTTCAACACCGTGAAGTAGCCGCTGAAGGCGCCCTCCCACGGCTGATCCAGGCGCAGCACGGCGCCCTTCTCCACCGGCTTTTGCAGGCGAAGCTCGGCGTTTTCGAGGCGGCCGACCAGATAGCGGTCGAGGAACAGTTCGCGGCGCGAGCCAAGGTCAACCGGAGCGGAGGCGGTCTGAGCCGAAGCGGCGGCCACCAACAGGAAGCCAATCAGAAGTCGAGCCATCAGCGCTATTCTCGCGCAGATTCGCCGCTCGGGATGAGTGTGGTTCCTTGGTGGACGGCAGCCAAAGCCTGGTCCATCGTGGCCACCGTGCCGCCGTGTTTGCCCGCCAACAGCACAAGATAAGCGTCGGTGACCTGCCTGTGACCGATGATTCCCGTGGTTGGCAGTTCGAGATAGGAGACGTCGTCCGGCCAGAATTCGTGCCGCGGGAGTGCGGCAATGGATTCGAGCAGGAGTCTGGCGGATTCCGCCGTCGCCTCCACACCGGCGCGCAAGTGGAAGCGGAGAAGCGCGCCCTGCGTGATGGGGCATGTCGCAAACCGGTGCCCCTTGCGAAACCACTCCGCTGCGCGCGCGTTCTGGCTGTGATCGGGCGTGGCTAGCGCGATGAGGACGTTGGAGTCGAGCAGGTAGACCTTACTCTTCGTCATCCAGAGCCTTGACGTCCTCGGTGGTCACGGGCCGGGCGCAACGAAACGTGGGAAAGCCGTAATCGCTCATCTCGATGGACGCGCCTTTCGCCCCTTTCACCGATTGCAGAATGAGGTCACCGACCACTCGTCCGAGGCTGCGGCTCTGATCCCGGGCGATGGCCTTGGCAATGTGGTAGGCCTTGTCGGGAATGTCGAGGGTCGTTCGCACGATAACATAATAGCACAAGAGCACAAATAGCTCCTCGCGCGTGCGGTTGCCTGAGTGCGCGATTCGGCGCCGTTCATCGGGGAGGTCGGATTTCAGGTCTAGATTCCGACCAGATACTGGTCGGATTTGTGCTAAGATCGGAACCAGGGCATGACGAAGGTCAACATCCAGGAGGCCAAGACCCACCTCTCGCGCTACGTTGACAGGGTCGCGCAGGGTGAAGTGATCATCGTGTGCCGGCACAATCAGCCAGTGGCCGAACTCCGAGCTGTTGGGACCTCGCCGGTGCGCCGGGCGCGTGTTGCCGGACTATTGAAGGACCAGGTACGTTGGGAGCCCGGCGCCTTCGCCCCACTGACCGACGAGCAGCTTGCTGAGTTTGACCGTGCGCCGGTCTTTCCTCAGCCGGGTCAGACGTGAGACTGCTTCTCGATACTTGCGCTTTTCTTTGGTTTCAGGCGGACTCGCCTCACCTTTCTCCGGCTGCGCGAGCCCAGATTCTGGACCCTGCCAATGAGGTCTATCTCAGCGCGGTGTCCGTCTGGGAGATCGCCCGCAAGTACGCACAGGGAAGGATCTCCCTGCCTTCGCACCCGGCGGCCCTGATTCCAGCGGTTCGTGAAGCCTCGGGAATCGAAAGCCTTTCGCTCACGGAATTGGACGCGCTTACCGCTGAGAAGCTCCAACTCTTCCACAAGGATCCATTCGACCGCATGCTGATCGCTCAGGCGCTCATGGGCGGACTCGTGATCGTCACGGCAGACCGCGCTTTTGATCCCTATCCCGTCCGCGTGATCTGGTAAAGGATGTGAGCCCAGAAAACGTCATGTTGGACTCCAACGTTAGCCGTTTGTCCAAATTCCTGCCTGTCTCAGAAACGGGCGCAGTCCACCCAGAACAAGCCAGCCAACGATATCCCGGAGAAAGCCAGGCCCGCCGAAGCCGTTCTGCCTGAAGGCCAATCTGCTTGACGCACTAGACTGGTGTGGACGCCGCTCGTCCACGGTAGAATCGTCGGTAAGCGGACGCCGCGCCGCGCCAGGAGAGATATGCCCGAAAAGGTGGCTGTTTTCGACACTACGCTGAGAGACGGAGAGCAGGCGGCAGGAACGCGCCTGGGAAGCAGGGACAAGATGACCATCGCCCGGCAGTTGGCGCGGCTGAACGTGGACATCATCGAGGCCGGCTATCCCGCCTCCTCGCCCGAGGACTTCGAGGCCGTGCAGCGGATCTCGCAGGAAATCGAGGGGCCCGCGATCTGCGCCCTGTCGCGGGCGGTGGCCGGCGACATCGAGGCTTGCGCCCGGGCCCTCGTCAAGGCCAGGCGGCCGCGCATCCACACCGGCATCGGCGTTTCCGACGTGCACGTGGCGGGCAAGTTCCGCGACGACAAGTACGGCAAGACCCTGGCCGAGAAGAAGGTCCGGATCGTCGAGATGGCCGTGGACGCCGTGAAGCTGGCGCGCAAGTACGTCGACGACGTGCAGTTCTACGCCGAGGACGCCGGCCGCGCCACTCCCGCCTACCTGTTCGAGATGCTGGCGGCGGTGATCGAGGCCGGGGCGACGGTGCTGAACATTCCCGACACCACCGGCTACTCCGTGCCGGAACAGTTCGGCGCGCTGATTGCCGCCATCCGCAAGAACGTGCCGGGTATCGA
This sequence comes from uncultured Solibacteraceae bacterium, assembly GCA_964406685.1. Classification (GTDB taxonomy): domain Bacteria; phylum Acidobacteriota; class Terriglobia; order Bryobacterales; family Bryobacteraceae; genus JACQZT01. The sequence goes on from CAYOTD010000072.1 coordinate 8,731, forward strand.
TAGGGTGACGATCAGCGTCCACTGCCACAACGACCTGGGTTTGGCGGTGTCCAACGCACTGGCCGGCATTCACAACGGCGCCCGCCAGGTGGAAGGCACCATCAACGGTATCGGCGAGCGGGCCGGCAACGCCGCCCTAGAAGAGGTAGTAATGGCGCTGCGCACGCGGGCCGACTACTTCGGCCTGGAAACCGGCATCGTGACCCGGGAGTTCTTCCCCACCAGCCGCCTGGTGGCCGACATGCTCGGCATCCAGGTGCCGCCGAACAAGGCGGTGGTGGGAGGCAACGCCTTCTCGCACAGCTCCGGCATCCACGTGGACGGTTTCCTCAAGAACCGCGAAACCTACGAGATCATGCGGCCGGAGGATGTCGGTTTCTCGGAGAGCCGCGTGGTGCTGACCGCGCGCACCGGGCGGCACGGCCTGCGCGACCGGCTGGAGAAGCTCGGCTACACCCTGTCGCAGGAAGAGCTGGATAGCACCTACCAGCGCTTCCTGGCCGTGGCGGACAAGAAGCAGGAGGTCTTTGACGAGGACCTCATCGCCATCCTGCACGACGAAATCCACCCGGTGCCGGACTACTACCGCCTCGACTACCTGCACGTCTATACCGGCACCTCCTCGATTCCGACGGCCACGGTGCGAGTGGTTTGCGGAGAGGAGACGCGGGAAGGCGCCTCGGTGGGCGACGGCCCGGTGGACGCGATGTGCAAGGCCATCTCCACAGTGACCCGCACCTCGGCTAAGCTCGCCCGCTACGAGATTCGAGCCGTGACCAGCGGCACCGAAGCCCTGGGCGAAGTCACCGTGCAACTCGACGAGCGGGGCCGCAAGGTGATGGGGCGCGGCGCTTCCACCGACGTGATCGAAGCCAGCGCCAAGGCCTTTATCGACGGGTTGAACAAGCTCGCCGGCTTCGGTCGCTGAAGAAAGAAAGGAATCAGTCAATGCTGCCACAAGAACAGGCACGCCCCTGCCGCAGAACGTTTCTCCTTCGGGCCGGCGCGGCTTCGCTGCTGCCCTCCGCCCTCTTCTCCCAGACCCCGCCGCCGGTCAAGGCCGCGGTGCGCCGGATCGCTCCCGCCGGCCCGGCCGCGAAATACGTGCCCACCGTCAAAGCCGCTTTCGTCCGCCGCAAGGGCGACTACGGTATCCTCTGGCCCGGCGACATCTGGGACGGGGAAGCGGCGCGGAACAAGATCCAGCAGTGGCTCCGGACGACGGCGAAGAGCCTGAACATGAAAATCGACCTGCGCCCCGAGCCGCTCTACTCGCTCGACGAGACTGGCCAGTGGCTGCGCGAAGCCTCCGATGCCAGGCCCGACGGCCTGCTGGTCATCCTGCTGGACCGGCAGGAGCACGCCTGGCCCTCGGCCCGGCAGGCGGCCGAGTCCGGCATCCCCACTGTCGTCTATTCGCCC
>CAYOTD010000072.1:10162-12400 GCA_964406685.1 uncultured Solibacteraceae bacterium
GGACATCGTTCACCACCAATACGGACCGCCTCGCGCGGCGCGAGGGCGTCTTCGTCTCCTCCACCGACGACCTCCGCCAGCCGGCCTATGGGCTCAAGATGCTCAAGGCCGGAGCCAAGCTGCGCGAAATGCGCTTCCTCGTGCTCCAGGGCGCCGAGCGGAAGGACACCGTGCTGGCACCCTTCGGAACCAGGCTGCGCTACATCCCGGCGGCCGAGTTCCTCAAGCAGTACGAAGCTCTGGCCGTGAACGCCGAGATCCGCGACCTGGCGCAGGCCTGCATCAAGGGCGCGACGAAGATGACCGCCGGCCCCACCGAGCAGGACGTAATCAACGGCATCAAGAGCTACGTGGTCGCGCGCGGCTTTCTGGAGCGCGAGCAGGGCGACGGCATCACGATGGACTGCCTGGGCGCGCTCGGCAAGGTGAAGGTCAGCCTGCCGTGCATCTCCTGGTCGACGATGCTCGACCACGGCATCCCGGCGGCCTGCGAGGCCGACCTCGGCGCCTGCGTCACACACGCGCTGGTGCAGTTCCTCTTCGACCGGCCGGGATTCCAGCAGGACCCGGTGGCCGAGACCGCCAAGGAATGCCTGATCGGCGCCCACTGCACCTGCCCGACGCGGCTGGCGGGATTCAACCGGCCCGCCGAACCCTATTACCTTTCCCACCATCACGGCAAGCGCGACGCCGTGCCTGTGCCGCGCTGGCGGGTCGGCCAGCGGGTGACCATCGCCGATGTGATTCCGCCTTCGCGCGAGCGGAGCAAGGCGCAGTTGATTGCCTCGGCCGGCACGGTGGCCGAGAACGTCGCCGTACCACCCGCGGGCGGTTGCGTGGTGTCGGTGGCCGTCAAGCTGGATGGCAATCCGGAGCTGCTCGACTATCCGGGCTTCCACCAGATCTTCTTCTACGGCGATCACAAGAAGGACCTGGCGGCCTACGCCAGGCTGTTCGCCATCGAACCGGTGTTGGCCTGACGCCGCCTCAGCCGTGGCGGATGACGAGCACGTCGCCGTCCTTGACGATGTACTCTTTGCCTTCCAGCCGCAGCAGGCCCTTGTCGCGCACGCCGGGGTAACCGCCGTGGTCGATCAGCGCCTGCCAGTTGACCACTTCGGCGCGGATGAACTTCTTCTCGAAATCGGTGTGGATCGCGCCGGCCGCCTTCACCGCCGGGCTGCCGATGGGGACGGTCCAAGCGCGCACCTCGGTCTCGCCGGCGGTCAGGAACGACATCAGGCCAAGCAGCGCGTAGGTGGCCGCGATCAGGCGCACCAGGCCGGATTCCTTCAGCCCGTAGCTGGCCAGGTACTCGGCGGCCTCCTCCGACGACAACTCGGCGAGCTCGGCCTCGATCTTGCCGCACACGGCGGTCACCGCGGTGCCACGCCGTCCCGCCAGCGGACCGGTGCGGTACTGCTCCTCGATCTCGTGCAGGCGCGGCGCGTCTTCTTCGCCCAGGTTCAGCACGAGCAGCATCGGCTTCAGCGAGAGGAACTGGAAGCCGCGGATGCGCTTCTCCTCTTCGGAGGAGAACTCCAGGTCGCGCAGCGGCGTGCCGGCTTCCAGCGCTTCCAGGGCGCGCGTGAGCACGGCGAACTCGTGGTCGAGCTCCGGGCTCTTGATCTTCTTGCGGTCCTTGTCGAGGCGGTCGAGCCGCTTCTCCACCACCACCTGGTCGCTCAGGATCAACTCCATCTCGACGTCGGCCAGATCGCGCAGCGGATCGACCGAGCCCTTCTCGTGTGGCACCGTGTCGCTTTCAAAGACGCGCAGCACGTGGGCCAGCGCGTCGGCCACACGCAGGCTGGCCATGTAGCTGGGATCGCGCAGCGCCTCTTTCGAGATGGCGGGGAAGTCCAGGTACTCGACCGTGGCGTGGGTCACCTTGGGCGGCTCGAACAGGCGCGCCAACGCCTCCAGGCGCGGATCGGGCACCTTGGTCACGCCGACGCGCGCCTCCAGCGACCCGATGCGGGCCGCCTCGTGCACGCCGGTCAGAATCGTGAACAGGCTGGTCTTGCCAACCATGGGCAAACCGATAATTGCGGTTTTCATTTCGTGTCTTACAAAGGAACTTCAACCTGGGTGAGGATCTCCTCGAGGATGCGGTCGCCCAGGTCCGAGGCGCGCTGCGCCAGCGCCACGCGCGTGTTGATCACCACGCGGTGGGCGAAAATCGGGATCGCCAGCCGCTTGACGTCGTCCGGAATGACGTAGTCGCGCCCTTCCACC
>CAYOTD010000073.1:0-6049 GCA_964406685.1 uncultured Solibacteraceae bacterium
GACAGGATCGGCCAGGAGCCGGGCAGGGAGGAAGCGACCTACTCGAGGAAGTGGAAGTGGAGCCCGACGCGGTTCCCCGATCCCGATCGCATGATCCGGGACCTGGCCGCCCTCGGCATCAAGATGGGGCTGTGGGAATCGGGAGACGCGCCCAAGACGGGTTACACCAACGAGGAAGTGCGCCGCCAGTGGTATCGCCCGCGCATCGACGCCGCCATCCGGAAAGGCATCAAGTTCTTCAAGCAGGACGACCCCTACCCGCGCATGATCAGCAGCCAGGAGATGCTGCCGCCGGAGCTGAACCGGGAACTTGGCGGCTCGGGTGTCTTCAGCGCGGCCGAGATGAACAACACCACCAACTCGCTCTACAGCGACACGGCGATGCGCGAATACCGCCGCGTCACCGGCGAGCGGGCCATGATCATGTTCAATGGCTACAACTCCTCGATCTCCTCGCACCGCTGGCCGTTCACCTGGGAGGCGGATTTCCCGCTGGGAACGGGGGCGCTGAGCGCGAGCCTGTCGGGCCACTCGCTGGTGAGCACACGCGACCGCAACGAGGTGCCCGACGGCATCCACCTGGGCTACCTCGCGCCCTTCTGCTATCTGGAGTCGTGGGCCTACTACAAGGAGCCGTGGCTGTATTCGGAGAAGCTGCTGGAGATGAACCGCTTCTACGCCAAGCTGCGCTACCGGCTGATCCCGTACCTGTACTCCTCCGCGCGCCAGTCGGTGGAATCGGGGCTGCCGCTGATGCGGCCGATGCTGCTCGAGTTTCAGGATGACGCGGAAACACACAACCTGGCGTCGCAGTACCTGCTCGGAGACTGGCTTCTGGTCGGCTCGGCCACGGCGAAGCTGACCAGCGGGGCGGAGCAGGTCGCGCCCGGCAAACCGCAAACAGCAACGCCGACGAAAGCAAGCGTGTACCTGCCCAAAGGCCGCTGGTACGATTTCTGGACCGGCGAGGCCTTCGAGAGCAAGGGCGAATGGCGAACCGGCGGCTGGCCTTCGACGGCGGGCGGCCCGCTGTGGGTGCGCGGCGGCGCGATCGTTCCGATGGGACCGGTGACGCCGCACTCGGAACAGGAACCCCTCGAAGTGGTGCGGCTCGATGTCTATCCGGCGGGCGAGTCGCGCTACGTGGTGTATGAGGACGACGGCCGCACCTACGGCTACGAGAAGGGCGAGTACGCCACCACCGCGATCCGCTGCGCCCAGCGGCCGGGCGGCGTGACGGTTTCCATCGGCGCGCGGCGGGGCAAGTACACGAATATGCCTGAGCGGCGCGGATACCTGTTGAGTGTGCACACAAAGCTGATGCCCACGCGGGTGAGCCTCGGCGGGCGGCCGCTGCCGCGTGTGCCGTCGAAGGAAGACCTGCTGTACGTCGCGGCGCGGCATGGCTGGAGCTACGAGAGCGGGAGCGGAATCCTGTGGATCAAGCCCACCGCGGGCTGGCGCTACGACTACGACGCGCGCGGGCAGGGAAAGGACCCGGACCGCGACACGGCGTACTGGGACAAAGCCGCGCCGGCGGGCGTGCCGGCAATGGCGATCGGGATAGCGCTCGCCAAACCGGTCGAGGAGAAACCCGTCTTCGGCGCGGCGGCGGAACTGGCAGTCGAGACCGCCCACCGCGTGCTGATCGCCGACGGCGTCAGCACGGCGGCGGTGACCGCAACGGTGCTCGACTCGTCGAAGCGGCGCGTCTACGGCGCGCGGACAGTGATCCGGCTGGAGGCGGAAGGCCCGGCCACTCTTGGTTGCGGCGCGCGTGTCTGCGAGGTGGAAGCCGCCGATGGAGTCGCCGCGACCACGCTCGCCGCAGGGACCGGAACGGGTCCCGTCCGCCTCCGTGCGTCGGCCGCCGGATTGACGGCCGGCGAGGCGGCGGTGGAGGTCGCGCGAGGCGTGCTGACTCTGAAGGCGAGCCCGCCCGAGCGCATCAAGCTGGCCTCCGACGGGGCGTGGCTGCCGCTGCGCGTGACGCTGTACGCGACCATTCAGGTCGGCGGCGTCACCGTGAAATCGGCCGGCACGAAGCTGCGGCTGCACGTCACGGGCGGATCGGGCAAGACGCCGGAGGACCGCGAAGTGAGCGCGGTCGAAGGCATCGGCGTCTTCCCGGACGTCTTCTTCGAGAAGCCGCCGAACTACGTGATGCACGTCAGTGGGCAGGGGCTCGAACCGGCCCGCATCCCGATCTACTGACCGCTTCAGTGTGCGCCCAGGATCTCGCGGACGTAGTCGGAATGGAGCTGGCCGGCGCCCTCCACGCCTGCCGGGCTCATGTATTCGGGTACGCTGAAGCCGATGATGGGTCCGGCGAACCGCCCGGCGAGTTCAAGCTGCCGCCGCACTCGCTGAAAAGGCGCGGACGAGGCGCGGAACGGCCCGTTGTCCAGGGGCTGGCCACCCGTCTGGCGGAACAGCTCGACGACAATGCCGCACTCGCGGCCGGCGCGTTTGGCCGCCTCGGCCAGCGCCCCGGCATACAACGGGAACTCGGGCAGCTCGAGCTTCCGGACACCGATCCCGTCCTGAAGCAGTACCAGGTCGATCGCGCTCGCCTCGAAGACATCCTTCCAGAAGGCGCGGAATCGGTTGGGACTCACCCGCGCGTTCGTGAAACCCGAGATCGCCACCTTGCCCCCCGGCGTCAGCTCCTTCAAACCGACCGTCTCGATTTTCAGGTGGTCAAGGAGCGTCTGGCGCGCCTCCGGACTGCGCCAGTTCACATCGTCGATCTCCTCGCTCAGGTACCAACCAGCAAACGCCGGGCTCGCCTTGGCCAGGGCCGTGAGATCGCGGGCGGCGGCCAGCGACCGGGATCGCAACTGCTTCAGGCGCCGGCCCACCGCCTTCGGGTCGCCGCCGACCCAGCTCCAGTACCGGGAGTCGTGGCAGAGACCGAGCCAGACGCTCATCTCCGCCCGGTACGCCGCGCTCAGGATTCTCTCCACCGCGGGCGCGCCGCTCCCGTTCGCGGCATAGAAGGCAGTCTCGTCGAGAACCGTCCACTGCACGATCACCTGCGACAGTTCCAGCTTGCGAAAGCGGTCGAATAGCTCCGACCACTGCGCTTCGCTCCATTCCCTGTGCCGCGCATCCAGTTGCAGGAACGTGCCCGTCAGCCGGGCCGGCGGATTCTGAGTGGCGGCGGGAGATGGGGCGTTCAGTCCCAGAATCAGGATTGGAAGTAACAACGTGGGGAGCGGTCTGGGCGGCATCGAAACCATAGTAGAACCTCAGGATCGCCGCCGCCCGCGGGCCGCTGCCGCGGCTCAGTGCGCCGGTTCGACGTCGCCCTGGGCGTCCTGCCAGTAGGGCACCCAGCACAGCGCCACCAGGCGCACCACGATGTTGGCTTTCTTGAGCTTGACGGGCACGCTCTCGAAGACCTCGGTGGCCGCGCTCATCGACGCCTCCAGCGCCTGCATCTCGGCCGCCAGTTGGGACTCCAAATCGGCGAGCTGCTGCTTCATCGCTTCCACGGTTTCCGCGGCCCGGGCGACATCCTGCGATTCCTTCCACGCGCGGCTGCCGGACCGGGCCGCCGTGGCCGCGCGCCCCATGGTGGCCGCGCTCACCGCCTTCCGTCCCAGGAAGGCGCCCAGCAGCGTGGCGCCCACCGAGATCGCCGTCTGCATTTTCTGCTGGCTGGCCTGCTCCTTTTCCCGTTCGGCGGCCTGCTCGGCGCGGCGGATCCGCTCCTCGATGGCGGCCATCTTGGGCGCATACGCCCGCCGCAGTTTCTCCACGCCTTCGTCGCGTTTCTCGCGTCCCGCCTGTTGGAGACGCACGCGGAAGTCGCGCTCGGACTCCTCCGGCCGCGACGTCTCTCCCAGGCTCGGGCTGCGGAGCAGGGTGAGAGTCTGGCTGCCGTAGAGCCACGTGGTGAAGTCGCGGCTCCAGCCGGCGTAGCTTTTGGCCTTGGACGCCGCGGCGGCCAGCGGGGCGAAGCGCGCGCCCTCGACGGGTTCCCGCTCCAGTTCCTCGATGCCGAACTCCGCCTCCTTGTTGTTCTGCCAGTCAACGGCCACCGCTCCCGTCTCCACCGCGGTCAGCACGGCCACATCGCGGGAGCAGTCCACTTTCAACTTGACGTCGGCGAACCGCACCTGCGCCGAGCCGAGCAGCATCGGCTGATACAACAGCTCTGAACCGGCGGGCGGCGTGCCGCGCACGGGCACGAAGTACTGAGGCGCCTCCACCGGCAGGATGGGCCGCGCCGCCCCTTGCGAGAGCGCCTTGGGGGCCGCCGCGGCGGGAACGGCCGCCGGTGCGGCGGTCCCCGCCTGTCGCCGCGAGCCCATAAGAGTCTTAATCTGTGCGCGCGTCAGCGGCCCGCGCAGGTAGGACATCACCCAGCGAGTCTCGAACACCGCCGGCGCGTCCTCGTGCACGTCGTGCATCAGGAACACCCGGTTGCCGAGTTTGGAAAGGATCTGCTCCATCCGCTGCCGGTCCACACCGCCCCCGGCCGCGCTCTCCAGTCCGTCCAGCACGCGGTTGCGATCGCGTTCGGTCTGAAGCCGGCCGATAAACCAGGTTCCGGCGTTGGCCAGGCCCTTGTAATCCAAGTCCACCGGGTTCTGCGTGGCCAGCACCAGGCCCAACCCGAAGGCCCGGGCCTGCTTGAGCAGTGTGAGCAGGGGCTGTTTGGAGGGCGGATTCGCCACCGGCGGGAAGTAGCCGAAGATCTCGTCCATGTAGAGGATCGCGCGCAGGCTCGTCGTGCCCGACTGCATGCGCATCCAGCCGAGGGTCTGGTTCAGCAGCAGCGAGACGAAGAACATGCGCTCCGCGTCCCCCAGGTGCGCGATCGAGAAGATCGAGACGCGGGGTTTTCCTTCCGGAGTATGGAGCAGGCTCGCCACGTCCAGCGGTTCGCCCTCCAGCCAGGCCTCGAAGCCCGGCGAGGCAAGCAGGTTGTTGAGCGACATCGACAACCCGAAGCGTTCCTTGGCCGGGTAGAAGGACTCCAGGTCGAGCACCCCGACGCGCTCCACCGGCGGCGACTGCACGGCCTGGATCAGCGCGCCCAAGTCGAGGTCCCGGTCCTGTTTCCACGCGTTGCTCAGAATCGTCGCCAGCAGGATGTGCTCCCGGCTCTGGATCGGATCGGCCTCGATCCCAAGCAGCCCCAGCAGCGCGGTGGCGGTGGCGTTGACGCGCTCGCGCAGCAGTTCCGGGTCGTCCACAACCGCCGCTCCCGGAGCGGCGAACGACTTCAGGATCGACACCGGCAGGCCCGCGGTGCTGCCCGGAGTGTACACGGCGAAGTCCGCCGCCTCGCGCAGCCGCCGGATGCGGCTTTCGTCCTGTCCCCAGGCCGCCAGGCCGTTCTTCCACGTCTCCGCCTGCTTGCGGGCGTATTCCTCCGGGGAGAGCCCCTTGGTCCGCGCGTCGTCCGGGTTGATCCAGGGAAGGAAGGCCTCCGGCGTCAGTTCTGGGAAGGTCAGCAGCAGGTTGGAGATGTCCCCCTTGGGATCGATCACCAGGGCCGGCACGCCGTCTATCGCGGCCTCCTCCAGCAACGCCAGACAGAGACCGGTCTTGCCGCTGCCGGTCATGCCGAAGCAGACGGCGTGCGTGACCAGGTCCTTGGAATCGTACAGAATAAGCCCGTCCTCCGCTTTCCCGCTGGCCAGGTCGAAGGGACGGCCCAGGTAGAAGGCGCCCAGTTTCTCGTAGTCCTGCATGGGTGGTCTCCGTGATACCTCATCATGATACCGTTCGGATGGAGTGCGGTATATACTCGATACGGGGTGCTGGACAGACTATGAAACGAATCCTGGTCGCTGTTGTCGTGCTGCTGTCACTTGTCCTTGCCTGCGCGGCGGCGCCTCCGGCAAAGGGTGACGCCAAGAAGGTCGCGGACGTTGCGGGGAAGGTCGCATCGAAGAAGACCGCCGATCTCATCGACATCAACTCCGCCACGGCCGATCAGCTCAAGACCATTCCGGGCATTGGCGATGCCTACTCGGAGAAGATCATCAAGGGCCGTCCCTACAAGGCCAAGAACGAACTGGTGCAGAAGAAG
>CAYOTD010000073.1:6149-10854 GCA_964406685.1 uncultured Solibacteraceae bacterium
GAAGATCATCAAGGGCCGTCCCTACAAGGCCAAGAACGAACTGGTGCAGAAGAAGATCCTGCCCCAGGGCGTCTACGACAAGGTCAAGGACCTGATCATCGCCAAGCAGAAGTAAGGGGGCGCCCTCTTCTGCTCCGGCTCCGCTATGATCGTTGTTGCCTATGCGCGGAGTCACGGCAGAGGAGATCCGCCGCCTGGTAGCGGCCATTGACTATTCCGAGGCGCTGACCATTACGGCCGGCGAGGAGGAGGTTCGCGCCGCCTGCCACGCCGCCGTGAAGCACCGCTTTCGCGCTGTCGTCGCCTTTCCTCAGCATCTCGGCCTTCTCGTGGAGGAACTGAAGGACACCGGTGTGCGCGCGCAGATTCCGGTCTCGTTCCCTTGCGGCGGAGCCACCACGCGCATCAAGTGCGTCGAAGCCGAAGAGGGACTGGCGCGCGGCGCTACCGACCTGGACATGGTGATGAACATCGCGGCCTTCAAGGCCGGTGACTACGCCCGCGTATCGCGCGACATCGCCGAAGTGCTGGGGGTCGCGCGGCCCTTCGGAGTCCCCTTCAAGGTCATCATCGAAACCGGAGTGCTGACCGAGTCCGAGAAGGTGACCGCCGCCCGGCTGGTCCTGGACAGCGGCGCGGACTTCATCAAGACCTGCACCGGCTTTGGTCCCGGCCGCGCCACCGTGCACGATATCGGCCTGATCCGCGACACCGTTGGCGAGGGGATCGGCATCAAGGCCTCCGGCGGAGTGGCGTCCATCGAGGACGGCGTTGCGCTGATGCGCGCCGGCGCCACCGTGGTGGCGATGCGCCGTTTCCTGGTCGAGCAGCTCGAGGCGCTGGAGAGTATCCTTTCCTGACGCCGGGATGCGATAACTGTAAGAGGTGGAAGAAGAGGTACAGGGGAAGATCTACGACTGGCGGCTGATGCGCCGCCTGGCCCGGTACGCGCGGCCCTACTGGGTCATGGTAGCGGTCTCGGTGGGGCTGATGCTGGCCTCCTCGGCGCTCCAGGTCGTGGGGCCGCTGATCACCCGGCTGGCGGTGGATCGATTCCTGGCGCCTACAGGCGTGAAGGTTCCGGCGGCGCTGGAAGCGTGGCTCTCGCACGACCCCTGGACGGGCCTGACGCAACTCTCCATTCTGTATCTGGCGGTCCTCATGGTAGGCCTGCTGTTCGACTTCGGCCAGACCTACCTGATGCAGTGGACCGGGCAGCGCGCCATGTTCGACCTGCGGCGCGACCTGATGGGTCACCTTCAGCGGCTGGATGTAGCCTACTACGACCGCAACCCGGTGGGACGCCTGGTGACGCGTGTCACCACCGACGTCGACGCGCTGAACGAATTGCTCTCCTCGGGTCTGGTAGGGATCTTCGGCGACCTGCTGATGCTGAGCTTCATCCTCGTGGTCATGTTCCGCCTCAGTCCCGGCATGACCCTGGTGATGCTGGGCGTGATGCCGCTGATGATCCTGACGACGATTGTCTTCCGCCGCGCGGTTTCCTCCAGCTATCGCCGCATCCGCGTGGCCGTCGCCAAGATCAACTCCTGCCTTCAGGAGCACGTCAACGGCATCGCCGTCCTCCAACTCTTCAACCGCGAAGCGCGCAGCGCCGGCGAGTTCGCCAGGGTGAACAACGATCACCGCGAGGCATTCAAGGATGCCATCACGGCCTACGGCTGGTTCTACCCGGTGGTCGAGTTCCTGGGTACGCTCGGACTGGCGTTGCTGCTGGTCTACGGCGGTTTCCGCATCCGGTCGGGAGCGCTGACCCTGGGAGTGCTGGTGGCCTTCTTCCAGTACGCCATGCGCTTCTTCCGCCCGATTCAGGATCTGAGCGAGAAGTACAACGTCCTCCAGTCGGCCATGGCGGCGGCGGAGCGCATCTTCGGCTTGCTCGACACTCCGCCCGCCATCGTCCCCCCGGCAGCCGGGAAGCGCTTTCCGGAAACCTCGGCGCCGATCGAGTTCGACGGCGTCTGGTTCGCCTACAAGGACGAGGACTGGGTGCTGCGCGACGTCAGCTTCCGCGTCGCGCCGGGCGAAACCATCGCCGTCGTTGGCCACACCGGCGCCGGCAAGACTACCCTCACCAGTCTGCTGCTTCGGTTTTACGACGTCCAACGGGGCGCCATCCGCATCGGCGGCATCGATATCCGCGAGTTCGATCCACGCGAGCTGCGGCGCCACTTCGGCATGGTCCTCCAGGACCCCCACCTGTTCACCGGCACCATCGGCGATAACATCCGGCTTGGCACCGGCGGGATCTCCGACGAAGCGCTGGAAGCCGCCGCCGAACAGGTGAACCTGCTCGACTTCATCCGCTCGCTGCCGGACGGGTTCGCGCAGGAGGTGCGCGAGCGCGGCAACGGCTACTCCACTGGCCAGAAGCAACTGATCAGCTTCGCCCGCGCGCTGGCCCACCAGCCGCGCTACCTGGTGCTCGATGAGGCGACCTCCAGCGTCGACACCGAGACCGAAATGCGCGTGCGCACGGCTCTCGACCGGCTGATGAAAGGACGCACCTCGATCGTCATCGCCCACCGGCTCTCCACCATCCAGCGCGCCGACCGCATCCTCGCCCTGCACAAGGGCCAGTTGCGCGAGACCGGCACGCACCAGGAACTGCTCGCCCGCCGGGGCATCTACTGGAAGCTTTATCAACTGCAATACAAGGAACAGGAATCACGCTCGCTACGGACAAACTGATGCGCTTTCGAAAACCGCTCTGGATCGTCTTTTTCGTCTTCACCTGGATCGCCGCGGCCCAATCGCCCGGCAAACTCACCGCCCTGGACCGCTACGTCGCCTCGCCCGACTCCAACTATCGCTATGAGCTGGTCTCGGCAACGCCGGGTAACGGCTACACGTTCTACGTGCTCGACATGGCGTCCCAGAAATGGTTGGGAGACAACGACACCGACCGGCCCGTCTGGAAGCACTGGCTGGCCATCGTCAAGCCGAACCAGGTGCGCCATTCCACCGGACTGATGTTCGTCGGAGGCGGCAAGAACGGCTCGAAGCCGCCGGCCCGGCCCGACGCGGCTCTCGCCGACATCGCCACCATGACCGGCTCGGTGGTCGCGCAGGTGGGGCAGATTCCCAACGAGTTGCTCACCTTCACCGCCGAGGGCCGGCCCCGCAACGAGGACGAGATCGTCGCCTACACCTGGGACAAGTACCTGCGCACCGGTGATGAGAAATGGCCACTGCGGCTGCCCATGACCAAAGCCGTGGTGCGCGCCATGGACACGGTGACCTCCTTCTGCGGCGGAGACAAAGGCGGCGGCGTGAAGGTGGACCGGTTCGTCGTCAGCGGCGGCTCCAAGCGCGGCTGGACCACCTGGACCACGGCGGCCGTCGACAAGCGCGTGGTGGCGATCATGCCAGCCGTCATCGACCTGCTCAACCTCGAGGCGTCCTTCATCCACCATTGGCGCGCCTACGGCTTCTGGGCCCCCGCCGTGAAGGACTATGTCGACATGAAGATCATGGACTGGAATGGCACGCCTGAATTTCACAAGCTGATGCAACTGGTGGAACCGTACCACTATCGCGAGCGGTTCACGATGCCCAAGTTTCTGCTCAACTCCGCCGGCGATCAGTTCTTCCTGCCCGATTCTTCGCGGTTCTACTTCGATGATCTGCGCGGCGAGAAGTACCTGCGCTATGTTCCCAACTCCGATCACTCGCTCAAGAAGACCGACGCCCAGGAGAGCCTGGCGGCCTACTACGAGGCCATCCTGCTCGAAAAGCCCCGGCCGCGCTTCGGCTGGAAGTTCGAGAAGGACGGCTCGATCCGCGTCACCGCCACCGACCGCCCGGCCGAGGTGAAGCTCTGGCAGGCCACCAACCCCGCGGCACGCGATTTCCGCCTGGAGACGCTTGGCCCGGCTTACAAGGCCACGCCGCTGGAGGCGGCCAACGGCGCCTGGGTGGCGCGCGTGAAAGCGCCCGCCAAGGGCTGGACGGCCTTCTTCGTCGAGTTGACCTATCCCTCCGGCGGTAAGTACCCGCTCAAGTTCACCACCGCCGTGCGCGTGCTCCCGGACAAGTACCCTTACCCGGCCCCGAAGCTCACTCCTCCCCGGTAGTAGAGAGTGGTTTTCAACCCGCCGGAGGATTCACTCGGCATCGGGGATTCGGTCTTTGACAGAGTCAGGAAGCCGCCATGGGTTCCCTCCGTGTCAACATCTTTGGCGCCCGCCAAGAATGACCCAGTGATGCTCGGCCAAAGTGACCCACGCCAGGAACGGGATTGGGAACAGGAGGAGGGGCGAGCGATATCATCCACCCCGCGGGCGTGCAGGTTGCCTTTTCATCAGCCTTGCGGCTCGCGCAGCGACGGACCTTTGATGTGCACCCTGTGGCAGAAGTGCCGCAGACGGCCCAGCAGCGCCTCCACCATGGGCCGGTTGCCCAGGAAGTTGGGCCACTCGTCATACCCCAGGTTGGTGGTGATGATGGTGGAGTGGTGGCGATAACGCTCTTCCATCAGCTTGAAGAAGATGTTCGACTGCTCGGGTTTCAGGTTCAGATACCCAAATTCGTCGATCAGGATCACGTCCAGGCGTGCCAGCCGTTTCAGGAGCTGACGCGTGGAGCGGTCGGCCAGCGAGGCGTACATCTCATCGAACAGATCCTGCGCGCGGACGAACTGGCAGCGGTAGCCGTTCTCCAGCGCCTTCAGCAGCAGTCCGCA
>CAYOTD010000073.1:10954-12394 GCA_964406685.1 uncultured Solibacteraceae bacterium
GCTTCAACCCGGCGACATACTCGGCCAGTTCGGGCGCGGCCGCCACGATGGCCTTCTCTTCGGGATGGGGATGACCGCGACGCACTCCGTGGCCGGGCGGCGGCCGGTGTTCGCCCAGGCGGACCTCGTGCGGCGAGGTGTCGTGCTGTATCTCCTCGCCCGGGGAGAACTCGTAGCGGCCGGCAGCTACCACCGCCGGCTGCCCGATCCCATGGCGGCGGCAGAAGGCGGTCAACGCCTGATAAGACAACGCCGCCCCGCCCGCCACCAGTTCCTCATGGACCCGGACCAGGTTCCCCTGGCACTCGTGCATCAGCTCCAGAATCTGCTGCCGGTAGGGCTCGGCCTTCTCCGCACGGTCGAGTTGGTGGAACTCCAGTCGCATGGCCGCCATCGCTTCGGCATCAGTCTGGAGCCGCCGGGCACTGGTCTTTCGCGGCGGGCGGGGGAAGTGCTCCGGGAACTCGCCTGGAATCACTCACATGTGGGCGGATCTGGTCTTTCCCGGTGCGCACCAGGAGTGCACCCATAACGCCAAGAAAATCAGTGGCTTTGCCGCCGATCTCGTCTTTCGCCAGATCCCAGGGAGGTCGGGTCCAAGGGGAAGGCAGACGCAAGAGTTCCGGCGCTTGTTGCTGCGCCTGACGCTGCTCGATACGGTACGCTGCCACGTAATCCGGGTTCGCGGCGCGCCACCGCGCCTGAGTCTTCTCCCGCCGTGCTGCTTGGCACTCCAGCTTCTGGCAGGCGTGCTGACGATGCCCGCACGCGGATCAGGCCGGAACCACCACCGGCAGATCGAGCACGGCCTCTTCCCGGGCCTGAGGCATCGTGATTCATCATCACCGCGCCCGCCAGCCCGCGGCTGCGCTCACTTCAAAGAGGGTGGGTCAGTTCTGGACAGCAGGGCTGGGTCAATTCTCCCAAGCGCCTGATAGCAGGCACCCGGAGACCTGGAGCAGGGCGTTGGCCAGGGCCACCAGGGCGCGGTTCTTTCCCCGGTGGGGCGCCAAGCGCGGGTAGAGGGCTGCACAGTAGCTGTCCTTGGTCCGGGAGGGGCCCAGGCGATCTCGGTCATCAGCCCTTTGATCCAGCGATTCCCTCGGTGACTTTTCCCCTCTCGGCGATCAGCGCACAGCCGGCCGTGCGATCGATGCCCGGCACGGTCACCAACAGCTCGGCCGCCCGTTCAAAAGGGTAGATGTGCTGCTCGATCTGCTTCTCGAAGCGCTCCCCCTGCCCTTCCAGAAACGCGAGTTGCCGCATCCATTCCCGCAGCGGGAACTGGTGGTGTTTGGTGATCTGGCCAGCGAGCGCCTGTTCCAGTTCCGGCCGTTTCCTCCGCAGACGGCTACGCTTTCCTTGTGTACGTCCAGGCCAGCGCAACGAGCATACAGTACTTCCATCTCTTCCCGCCTGGGCTAGCATCGGAAACGCCGA
>CAYOTD010000074.1:0-1826 GCA_964406685.1 uncultured Solibacteraceae bacterium
GGCGAACAAAAAGCGAACCGGTACGAACAAACCCAATTATGTTCTTTGTTTTCAACAAACGCATACTCGGTGTCCCCGCCCGGCCAAGGACTCGACCTACGAGCAGCCGCTCCTCGACAGGCTGGGGCTGTAACCTCACAGCGGCTCGTCCAGCAGGCACAGCATGGTCTCACGCGCGATGAGCAACTCCTCGTGAGTCGGGATCACCCACACCTGCGGCTGCGCGCCCTCGCGCGAAATCTCCATCTCCACGCCCGCCGCCGCCTGGTTGCGGTGCTCGTCCAGAACGATCCCCAGCGAATCCAGTCCCGCGCACGCCTGCGCCCGGATCGGCGGCCGGTTCTCTCCGATCCCGCCGGTGAAGATCAGCGCGTCGGCCCCGTTCAGCGCCGCCCAGTACGCCCCGATGTACTTCTTGATCCGGTAGCAGAAGGCGTCGATGGCCAGCCGCGCCCGGTCGTGTCCCCGCTCGGCGTGCTCGATCACGGTGCGGATGTCGTTGGATAACCCCGACAGCCCCGCCAACCCGCTGCGGAAGTTCAGCAGTTCGTTGGCGGCGGCCACGTCCAGCCCCTCGCGCGCCATCAGGTGCAGCACCGCCGCCGCGTCCACGTCGCCCGCGCGCGTCCCCATGATCAGCCCCTCCAGCGGGGTAAAGCCCATCGAGGTGTCGATGGACCGCCCCCCGTCGATGGCGCACATCGAGCAGCCGTTGCCCAGGTGGCAGGTAATCAGCTTGAAGCCTTCCGGCGCGGCGTGCTGGATGCGGGCATAGCGCAGCGCCACGTAGTGGTGCGAGGTCCCGTGGAACCCGTAGCGCCGCAGCTTGTGGCGCACGCACATCTCGTGCGGCAGCGCGTACAGATACGCGTGCCGCGGCAGCGTCTGGTGAAAGGAGGTGTCGAACACCGCCACCTGCGGCGTCTGCGGCAGCGCCGCCAGCACCGCGTAGTAACCCTTCAGGTTATGAGGATTGTGCAGCGGCGCCAGCTCGCGCAGCGCTTCGATCTCCCGCGCCACTTCGGGCGTGATCCGCGCCGGGTGCGGAAACCGCTCCCCTCCATGGACCACGCGGTGCCCGACCCCGTCGATCTCCCCCGCCTCCGTCATCCCCACCGGCGGCTCCATCATGCAGCCGATGGCCCACTCCACCGCCTCGGCGTGCCCGCCCACCGCGCGGATCTCCCGCCGGCTGAACCGCCCCGGAGCCTCGTAAGTGAGCACCGCCTCCTCGGCGCCGATGCGGTCCACCGCTCCCCGGCCCAACACCCGGTCGGTGGAGACTTCCATCTGCTCCGGGCTGGTCTCGATCAACTGGAACTTGACCGACGAGCTTCCGCTGTTCAGTACCAGGATTCTCATGGCGTGGACGCAGTATACCATCCGCTCCGGAAGTGCTAAGCTCTGATTCACCACCCATGCTGCCGTTCCGCATCCTGTACCACGAGGGGTACGATCTGAACTTCGGCGACCATGTCTTTCCGTCGCGCAAGTATCGCCTCGTCCGCGAACGGTTGCTCTCCGACGGGGTCGCCGAACCGGCCGACTTCCTCTCGCCCGATCCCGCCTCCGACGAGGATCTGCTCCTGGTGCACGACCCCGGCTGGATCGAGCGGCTCACCCACGGCACGCTCAGCTACCACGAGGTCATGCGCCTCGAGGTGCCGTACTCCCGGCAGATGGTGCAGGCCTTCCGCCTGGCTGCCGGCGGCACCACCCTGGCGACGGTGGTCGACGAGTACGGGAACATCGTCACCGGAAGCTCCGCTCTGACCATCGAGCCCGGCGCAGGGGGCTCCTGGACCGGCAACGTGTACACATCGCAG
>CAYOTD010000074.1:1836-11665 GCA_964406685.1 uncultured Solibacteraceae bacterium
GGCGGCGGTTTTCACCACGCCTTCCCCGGCCACGGCGAGGGCTTCTGCGCCATCCATGACGTGGCCGTCGCCATCCGCCGCCTTCAGAAAGACGGCCTCATCGAACGCGTCGTGGTGGTGGATTGCGACGTCCACCACGGCAACGGCACCGCGGCCATCTTCCGCAACGACCGCAGCGTGCTCACCCTCTCCATTCACCAGCTCCACAACTACCCCTCCGAAAAGCCGCCCTCGACTATCGACATCCACCTCGACGATGGCACCGGCGACGAAGAATACCTGGCCCGGCTGCGCGACGGCTGCGAAGCCCTCATCGCCGGCTTCCGCCCGCAACTGGTTCTCTATGTCGCCGGGGCCGACCCTTACTTCGACGACCAGTTGGGCGGCCTCAACCTGACCATCGAGGGTCTGCGCGAGCGCGACCGGCTGGTGATGGAGATGGCCCTCGGCCATCGCGCCGCCGTCGCCGTCGTCCTGGCCGGCGGCTACGCGCTGAATCTCGACGACACCGTCGCCATCCACGCCAACACCGCCCGCGCGGCCCGCGAGGTTCTCGCCGATGTCGGCTGGCATCCCCGCCGCCCCCTCCGCCGGTTGAAGAATCGGCTCACCCCGTCGATATGAGATACAGGTCCCGGACTGCGAGGCCGAGGGTACGCGTGTCTGAGTCCGGGCAGAAGCGAAGCGGCCAATGAGCGACACCCCCCGGCAAAACTGGTCCAACGACGCGGAGTTTCTCCGCGTCATCCTGGACAGCATCCAGGACGGCGTCTACTTCGTCGACCCCGAGCGCCGCATCACTTACTGGAACTCGGGCGCCGAGGCCCTCACCGGCTATCTCCGGCACGAGGTCCTGGGCCGCTGCTGCCCCGAACGCATCCTGCGCCATTGCACCCCCGAGGGCGCCGGGTTGTGCGACGAAGGCTGCCCGCTCCAGGCCACTCTCGCCGACGGCAAGCCGCGCGAGGAGTTCCTCCTGCTGCGCCACAAGGACGGCCACCGCGTCCCCGTGCGCCTGCGCGTCACCGCCGTGCGCGGGCTGGACGAGACCATCGTCGGCGCCGCCCAGGTCTTCGAGGAGCACGACTTCGCCAACATCAGCGCCCGCCGCGCGCAGACCCTCGAGTCTCTCCACCTGATGGACCCGCTCACCGGGTTGTCCAACCGGGAGATGATCGCCGCCAAGCTCGCCGAGCGTCACGGCGAGTGGCTCCGCTACGGCATCCCCTTCGGCATCCTGCTGATCGACATCGACCGTCTGAAGCAGATCAACCTCAACTTCGGCCGCGATGCCGGCGACCGCATCCTGCAAATGACCGCGCGCACCCTGGTGAAGAGCCTGCGCGCCGAGAACCTGCTCGGCCGTTGGAAGACCGACCAGTTCCTCGCCATCATCGACAACTGCGACGCCGCGGTGCTGGCCGAGACCGGAGCCCGGCTCCGCGCCATGGTGGCCCGCTCCAGCATTGAATGGTGGGGCGAACCGGTCCGCGTCACGGTGTCGATCGCCGGCACCATCGCGCGGCCCGAGGAAGAAGAGACGGCCTTGCTCGGCCGTGCCCAGGCCGTGCTGGATAGCGTGCGGAACGCCGGCGGTAACGCCGTCCAGGTTGAATAGTCGGGATCCCGCCGGATCAGTGCTTGGCCGCGGGTTTGGGAGGCTCGGCCTTGCCCTGTGGCGCCGCAGCGGGCGGCGCCTGGCCGTGCCCGCCCGCCGGCCCGCCGGGTTTGGCCGCTTCCGGCGGCGGGGCGTTCGGATAACGCACGATCACCGACACCCGCCGGTTGCGGGCGTCTTCCGGAGCGCCGGGGTCGCGCAGCTTCTGATCGGCGAAACCGCGCACCTCCACGATCTGTTTCTCCCGCAGTCCCTTGGTCCGCATCAGGCGGCGGGCCGAGTTGGCGCGGTCGGTCGACAGTTCCCAGTTGGTGTAGCCTTCGGCGGCGAACGGCCGCGAGTCGGTGTGGCCTTCGACGACGATGTCGTTGGGCAGCTTGGCCAGTTGCTCGGCCAGTAGCGTCAGCATCTCTTCGCCCGCCGCGCTGGGTTTGGCGCTGCCCGAGTCGAAGAACATGCCCTTCTCGTTCTCCAGCAGTTCCACCCGCAGTCCTTCGCCGGTGACGGTGAACTGCACATGCTCCTTCATCTTGGCGATCTCCGGCACCTCGCTCATCGCCTTGGCCAGCTTCTCGCTCAGTTTCTCCATGTCGCCTTTGGAAACCGCCACCCCCGCGCCACTGCCCGACTGGCCGGTGCCGGTCCCGGCCTTGAACCCCTTCGGGTCGTTGAAGTAGCCCGCCACCGCCTCTTTCACTTCCTTGGAGCTGTTCAGCAGCCACAACACGATGAACAGCGCCATCATGGCGGTGACGAAGTCGGCGTAGGCCACTTTCCAGGCGCCGCCGTGGTGGCCGCCGTGGCCGCCCTTCTTCTTGATAATGATGATCGGCTGCTGGGACTGTTGCTCTTGTGCCACGGCTCAGCTCTTCGGCGCCGCCGCCGTCTGGCGGCAGCTCTCTTCCATCTGCTTGAACGTCGGCCGGTGCAGGTGGGGAATCGCGCGCCGGGCGAACTCCACCGCCAGAATCGGCGAGATGCCCTTGACGAAGGCCACGATGGCGACCCGCAACACCTGGTAGTAATGGTGTTCCTCTTCCACCCGCTTGCCCATGGCGCTGGCCAGGGGGCCGAACAGCCCGTAGCACATCAGGATCCCGAGGAAGGTCCCCACCAGGGCCGCCGCCACCTTGTGCCCGATCTCCTCCGGAGGTCCCCCCAGCGCGCCCATGGTGATCACCACGCCCAGCACCGCCGCGACGATTCCCAACCCGGGGAGCGCGTCCGCCACCGTGGTAAGCGCCGCCGCCGGTTGGCCCGATTCGTGGTGGTGGACTTCCATGTCCATTTCCATCATCTGGTCGAGCTCGAAGTGACCGGCGCCGCCGCTCACCGCCGTGCGCAGCGTGTCGCAGACGAAGTGCAGGGCGTGGTGATTCTTCAGAAACTTCGGATACTTCGAGAAGATCGCGCTCTTGGCCGGGTCGTCCACGTCGGCCTCCAGCTTGACCAACCCCTCTTTGCGCGCGTACTGGAACAGTCCGTACATCATCTTGAGCGCTTCCAGGTAGGCGGCCTTGTCGTAAGGCGACGAGCCGAACACGCCCCCCAGGTTCTTCGCCATCTGGATCACCACCGGGAGAGGGTTGCCCACCAGTACCGTTCCCGCCGCCGCCCCCCCGATGATGACCAGCTCCGCCGGCTGGAACAGCACCGAGAGGTGACCGTGCTCCATCAGGTAGCCTCCGATGATCGAGCCGAAGACGACGACGATTCCAATGATGGCGAACATGGAGTTGTTAGCGGGACAGCCTTAGCCCCTTTATGTGTTATCGGCCTACGGTTTGAAATCTTGACCCGGCCGGAGCTCCGCCAGCCGGTTGGTACAATGAGGGATCGGGTTCCAGGAGGGGAGTGGATGGCCGCCGCGCCGCGTCGCAAGTCTCATGCCGTCAAGGTCGGGGAAGTAACCATCGGAGGGGGGGCGCCGGTTGTCGTCCAGTCGATGACCAACACCGACACGGCGGATGCCACCGCCACCGCCAGCCAGGCCCTGGCGCTGGCCCGGGCGGGCTCGGAACTGGTCCGGGTGACCGTGAACACGGACGAGGCCGCCGCCGCCGTCCCCAAGATCGTCGAGACTCTCGACAAGTTCGGCGTCCGCGTGCCCATCATCGGCGATTTCCACTACAACGGCCACCTCCTGCTGGACCGCTACCCCGACTGCGCCCGCGCCCTGGCCAAGTACCGCATCAACCCCGGCAACGTCAACATCGGCCGGAAGCACGACGACAACTTCCGCCGCATGATCGAGGCCGCCCTCCGCCACGGCAAACCCGTGCGCATCGGCGTCAACTGGGGCTCGCTCGACCAGGCTCTGCTGGCCCGCATGATGGACGAAAACGCCCGCCTCCCCACCCCGCGCGAGCCTGCCGTCGTGATGATGGAGGCCATCGTCGCCAGCGCGGTGGAATCCGCCCAGGCGGCCGAACGCTACGGCCTCCCCCCGGACCGCATCGTCCTGAGCGCCAAGATGAGCGGCGTTCAGGACCTGGTGACCGTGTATCGCATGTTAGCCGCCCGGGGCGGCTACGCCCTGCACCTCGGCCTCACCGAAGCCGGGCTGGGTTCGAAAGGGATCGTCGCCACCACCGCGGCCCTCGCCCTGCTGTTGCAGGAGGGCATCGGCGATACCATTCGCGCGTCGCTGACCCCGCTTCCCGGCGGCGACAGGACCGAAGAGGTCCTCGTCTGCCAGCAGATCCTGCAATCCCTCGGCCTGCGCAGCTTCACCCCCCAGGTCACCTCCTGCCCCGGCTGCGGCCGGACGACGAGTACCTTCTTCCAGGAGATGGCCGACCGGATTCAAACCTACCTGCGCGAGCAGATGCCCCTCTGGCGGGAGCGCTACCCCGGCGTCGAGGAGATGCGGGTGGCGGTGATGGGCTGCATCGTCAACGGGCCGGGAGAATCCAAGCACGCCGACATCGGCATCTCCCTCCCCGGGACCTTCGAAGAGCCGGTGGCGCCGGTCTATGTCGACGGCCGCCTCTTCAAGACCCTTCGCGGCGCGCGGATTGTGCCCGAGTTCATCGAGATCGTGGACCACTATGTCGGGCGGCGCTATGGCGCTCCGGCCTAAGCGCCGCCCAGAATCCGCGCCACGCCGAACACCGCCAGCGCCCCCACCGCCCCTTTCCAGGCGCGGCGCTCCAGCGTGGGCCGGAACGCCAGCAGGGGCCCCGCCAGCAGCAGCGCCGCCGCCAGCGGGCTGAGCGCGTGGAAGGCGAGCGCCTCGCTCCACCTCCCCGCCGCCAGCGCCGCCAGCGCGCGCGTCATCCCGCACAGCGGGCAGGGAAGGCCGGTGAGCCAGTGGAAGCCGCACACCTCGAACCGCCCGGGAAGCGACGCCGCCACGGCGCACCAGGCGGCCGCCGCCGCCGCCGGCGCCAGCCGGAGCAGCCGCTCGGCCCGTCCCGGTCTCATGCCAGCTCGGGGTTGTCGCGGTGGATGCCGACGATGTCCTGGTAGGCGGCGGCCACCGCGCAGTGGCTCAGCGGAACCGTCACCAGCAGCCCCACCACACAGCACAGCGCGCCCAGGACATTGACCAGGGCGCAGGCGATCAGGAACATCGTGAAGCCGAAGTAGTCCTGCTTGACGATGGCGTGGCTGGCCTGCATGGCCGGCCAGAAGTCCATCCGCTTGTCGACGATGAAGCAGTAGGTGAAGCTCAGCGCCGCCGCCGCCACAATGCCGGGAATGACGCACAGCAGCGTTCCGGCCATGACGATCAAGGCGGACACCAGGCAGGCCACCAGGGCCGGCACGAAGAAGTTGAAGCCGCGGAAGAAGTCGGCCATCTGCGGGCTGCGCCCGGCCATCTTCTTGAACGCCAGAATCATGAAGCCGGCGTTCAGCGGCCCTTGCAGGATGACGGGAACGAAGCCGCAGATCACGGCGTACAGCAGCGCCGCCACAATCCAAACGCCCAGGTCTTCCTTGACCATCTGCCATCCCATCCCGATCCAGCGGCCGGTCTGGGACCGGACACCGGTGGGGGGAACATAGGCCGGCGGCGGCGTGGAGGCCGCGGCGGCGCCCTGGGGCTTCCCGCAGCTTGGGCAGAACTGCGCATCCGGATTCATCGACGACCCGCAACTGGTGCAGAACACGCGCTTCTCCTCGGAAACGGTTTCCGCCCTTTATATCGTCCCCGCGGGGCCGAGGTCAATGGGACGTCACTGGAGGCAGCAGGAGCCGCTGGATACCAGGGCCTCCGGCGACAGGCTTCGCTGCGCCAGGAAGAACTGCCGCGCGGAAAGGTTCCGGTAGACCGCGCCGGCCACTTGCGAGGCCACCGGGCCGCTCACCGGACGGCCGCCCGTCAGCAGCACCACCACCACCAGCTTTCTGCCGCCGACGTCGTTGAACGAGCCGAACCAGCCGAGGTGCACGCCCGGCTGCACGCGGTCCGTGCAGGTTCCGGTCTTCCCGTAGATCGGCTCGTTGGGATCGTAAGCCGCGCGGCGCGCCGTGCCGAATTCCACCGCTCCCATCATCCCCGGCTTGATCTCGGGAATGTACTGGCCGATGTCGAGGCGGCGCTTGACGCGCGGCACGAACCGGGCGACTTCCTCCGCCGATCGGGGGTATTGCAGGTAGGGAAGCGTCCCGCCGTTGGCGATGGCCGACATCAGCCCGGCCAGCTCGAGCGGCGTCAACAGGATGCCTTCCCCGAAGCTGGTCATCATGCCCACTCCACCGTTGGCGGGAGGCTCGCTTGGCAGCACGCCCGGTTGCTCGCCCTCGATGTTCAGGCCGGCCTGCTCACCCAGCCCGAACAACCGGGCGTAGTAGAGCACCCGCTCGAAACCCAGCTTCACGCCCAGGTTGGCAAAATAGGGGTTGTTGGACACGGCCAGGGCTTCGGTCAGGTTCATGCTGGTGCGCCGGGACAGCCGCATCATTGTCGTGCGTTCGATCACGCCCTCGCTGAGCGCGGCCAGGGCGGCCACGATCTTGATGGTCGAACACGGCTGGAAGCCGCTCTTGAAGGCCAGCTTCTGGTTGACGATGGACAACACCCGCCCGGTCTGCGGGTCCACCGCCACCACCGTGCCGTTCAGCCCGCCGAGGGCCTCGATGGCGGCGTACCGAACGGTGAGATCCTCCCCTTCCACCCGGTCGCCCGCGGTGGAATCGGCAAACGACGGCTCTGACCAATGACCGTTGGAGGGACGGCGGGGCTTCCGCCGGGATGTCCGTAGTTTCTTCCTGCTTTTAGAGGCCGCCACGGTTACCCGCTTCGCCGCCGGCTTCCGGACAGGGAGGGCGCCCTGCGCCAGCGAGGGAAGCACCAGAACCGTGCACAGTAAAAGGGCCACGCTGCGTAAGATTTTCGTCAGGCGCATGCCGATCCGCTGCATCCTTATGATAACAAGTTTGATCCGCGGGGACAGCAATCCCCCGCAGATCCCTCCATCTTAAAGATCGGCTCCCAGGCCGTCAAGCTTCAGCCCCGGAATGTCTAGGTGGCGATGGAGGTCGGCTCGATCTTGGGGGCAAGGCGGTTACGCGGCTGCGGACTGGACCGCCGGCTGGCTCCACCGCGAAGCCATGTTCGTGCTGAAGGAGTGGGCCGGCGGCGACTACAGCCAGCTCCCCGCCGGCAACGATGCGCGACGCCGAACGGATGCGCCAGTTGGCGGCGTTCCTCTTCTGGGCCTCCTGGGCGGCCTCGACCAACCGGCCCGGCGACACGCTTACCTAGTTCCTGGCGCTGCTGGTGATCGTGGCCGGGTCGCGGGCGGGCGAGTGGATGAGCGGGCAGAACAAGCTGTCGGAGGCGGCATCGTTCTGCTGGGGCCACCACGGATTCGAGTACGTCGATCTCGGCCGCGGGTAGCAGATTCTGCTGCTCGGGGGTCTATTCCTCCGGCTGTTGCTGATCTCGGCCGGCGCCATCGGCCTGTTCTGCGGCGCGGGACTCACCTGGGGCCGGCACACGCACCTCTCAATGGCCGAGTCCTGGCGCTGGTGGGTCGTCCACCTGTGGGTGGAGGGCTTCTTCGAAGTCTTCGCCACCACGGTGATCGCCTTCTTCTTCGCGCGGCTGAACCTGATCCGGCCGGGGGTGGCGGCCAAGGCGGCGCTGCTTTGGGCCA
Organism: uncultured Solibacteraceae bacterium; assembly: GCA_964406685.1. GTDB lineage: Bacteria > Acidobacteriota > Terriglobia > Bryobacterales > Bryobacteraceae > JACQZT01. The sequence goes on from CAYOTD010000074.1 coordinate 9,562, forward strand.
CCATCTTCCTGTCGGGCGGTAGCATCGGCACCTGCCACCACCTCTATTTTTCGCGCACGCCGACCGTGGCCCTTGCCTGGGGTTCGGTATTCAGCGCGCTGGAAGTGGTGCCGCTGACCCAGGTGGCTCACGGCGCCATCGACGACCTGCGCCGCGCGACTTCTACCACGGGCTGCCAGGGTTACTGGTATGCTCGTAGCAGGGAGTTCCTGGGCACCCCGCTCATGCAGACCCTCCGCTGGCTGCGCGTCCCCGGAGACACGGTTTTCGCCCTCGGCGCGCTCGCCCGGGTGGGATCTGTGTTCACGATCCGAACAAGAAAAATCTCTGCTTGACAGCCATTTTGACCCATTCTTGGCAACCCGGCTGTAAACGCCTGTACCGCATATAGATATAGTCCTTGACCCGCCACAATATATTGGGGCATCATAACGATCGTCGGTACTTTTCCCTGGAAGGAACCAGAATGGGTCAGTTGAGTGTCGATTTGAGCGTGCCATCCGCGGAGATGAAGCGCGCTTTCCCCAAGGCCAACAGGCTGGGCGTCCTCTTCCCTAAATACTTCACAGCCCGGCTCGAAGCCGGGCGGACTCCCTACGACGAGATTCAGTGGGAGCTGCGCTGCGCCACCATCGGCAACGACAAAGGGCAGGTGCTGTTCGAACAGAGAGACGTGGAGGTTCCGGCCGACTGGTCCCAGACGGCGACCAACATCGTCGCCAGCAAGTACTTCCATGGAAAACTCGGCTCGCCCGAGCGCGAACACAGCGTGGCGCAACTGGCACACCGCGTGGTGGACTCAATCACCGAGTGGGGGAAAAACGATCGCTATTTCAAGACGGCCCAGGACGCCGAGAACTTCCGCGATGAGCTGGCCCACCTGGTGCTGACGCAGAAGGCCTGCTTCAACTCTCCGGTGTGGTTCAACGTGGGCGTGAAGGAGGCGCGGGGGTACGGCTGGTATTGGGACGAAGAGGCGGGCCGCACCCGCCGGCTGGATCCGGGCGACCCGCGGCCGCAGTGCTCGGCCTGCTTCATCAACTCCGTCCGCGATTCCCTGGAATCGATCCTCGACCTGGCCAAGACCGAGGGGATGCTTTTCAAGTGGGGGTCGGGGACGGGCACCAACCTCTCGACTCTGCGCGAAGAGAACGCCATCCTTTCGGGCGGCGGCCGCGCTTCCGGTCCGCTCAGTTTCATGAAGGGCTTCGACGCCTTCGCCGGCGTCATCAAGTCGGGCGGGAAGACGCGGCGCGCGGCCAAGATGGTGATCCTCAACGCCGACCACCCGGACGTGGAGAAGTTCGTCTGGTGCAAGGCGAAGGAGGAGAAGAAGGCGCACACGCTGGTGGACGCCGGTTACGACTCCTCGCTTGACGGGGACGCCTACAGCTCCATTTTCTTCCAGAACGCCAACAACTCGGTGCGGGTGAGCGACGAGTTCATGCACGCGGTGGTGGAGGACGGCGACTGGTGGACGAAGTCCCGCGTGACCGGCCAGCCGGTGAAGCGCTACAAGGCGCGCGATCTGCTGAAGCAGATCGCGGAGGCCACCTGGCAGTGCGGCGACCCGGGGATGCAGTTCGACTCCACCATCAACCGCTGGCACACCTCCAAGACCAGCGGCCGCATCAACGCCTCCAATCCGTGTTCGGAGTACATGTTCCTGGACGACTCGGCCTGCAACCTGGCGTCGCTGAACCTGATGAAGTTCGTCACCCCCGACGGCCGGTTCGACGTGGAGGCCTTCCGCCACGCGGTGGACACGGTGATCCTGGCGCAGGAGATCATCGTGGACAGCGCCAGCTACCCCACCGAGCCGATCGCGCGGAACTCGCACGACTTCCGGCCACTGGGGCTGGGCTACGCCAACCTGGGCGCCATGCTGATGTCCATCGGCATCCCTTACGACAGCGACCAGGGCCGGGACTGGGCCGCCGCCATCACGGCGGTGATGTGCGGCCAGGCCTACCTGACCAGCGCGCGCGTGGCCGCCGCCACCGGACCCTGCCCGCGCTATGCCGAGAACGAGGCGTCGTTCCTGGAAGTGATCCGCATGCACCGCGATTCGGTGTCGCGCATCGACAGCCGGCGGGTGCCGGCG
>CAYOTD010000074.1:11675-12284 GCA_964406685.1 uncultured Solibacteraceae bacterium
GAAACCTCCTGGCGCGAGGCGTATGAGCTGGGCGAACGACACGGGTTCCGCAACGCGCAGGCCACCGTGCTCGCCCCCACCGGCACCATCGGCTTCATGATGGACTGCGACACCACCGGCATCGAGCCCGACCTGGCGCTGGTGAAGTTCAAAAAGCTGGTCGGCGGCGGGGTGATCAAGATCGTCAACAACACCGTGCCGCAGGCCCTGCTGCGGCTCGGCTACCGCCCCGAGCAGGTGGACAAGATCGTCGAGCACATCGACGCCACCGGCACGATTGAAGGCGCTCCGGGGCTCAAACCCGAGCACCTGCCGGTGTTCGATTGCAGCTTCCGCGCGCAGAACGGCGAGCGCTTCATTCACTACATGGGCCACGTGCGGATGATGTCCGCCGTGCAGCCGTTTATCTCCGGCGCCATCTCGAAGACCATCAATATGCCGGAGGAGTCCACCGTCGAGGACATCGCGGAGGCCTACACCGAAAGCTGGCGACTGGGCCTGAAGGCCGTGGCTATTTACCGAGACGGCTCCAAGCGCGTGCAGCCGCTGAGCACGGGAAAGACCGACAAGGGCGCGGCCAAGGTGGCGCCGGCGGCGGAGAAGATCGTC
>CAYOTD010000075.1:0-12281 GCA_964406685.1 uncultured Solibacteraceae bacterium
AGCACCATGGCCGGTTGTCCGTCGAATGTGCCTTGCGCTATGACCGGCGCCTGGGCCGCCGCGACGGCCGAAACAGAGAGGAACAGGAAGAGGTTTCGCACAGCAACAGCCTATCACCGATGGCACGCGCTACACTCTAGGCGGAGGTGTGCGCTTGTCCCACGGAAAAGACTCTCCGCATCCGCTGCGGCCTCCCACGGCGGTGCTGACGCGAGGTTTCGATCCGGCGCTGTCGGTCGGCTCGGCGCGGCCGGCGGTGTTCCGCAGTTCCACCTACGTTTTCTCCAGCCCCGAGGCGGCCGAACGGGCCTTCGCGGTGGCTACCGGCAAGGTCAAAGCCGAACCCGGCGAGCAGACCGAGCTGATCTACTCGCGCATCTCACACGCCAACTCCGAGATCCTGGAAGACCAGATCGTGCCGCTGGAGCGCGGCGCCGAAGAGGCGGTGGTGTTCAACTCCGGCATGGCCGCCATCATGACGTCCTTTCTCACCTTCGTCAAGCCAGGCGAGAGCTTCGTCTACACGATGCCGCTGTATGGCGGCACGATCCACCTGATTCACGATTTCCTGACGCCGATGGGCATACACGGCGTCCGCGTGCCCGCCGGCGACGGAGACCGGTTGGACGAAGCTATTCGCACGGCGAAAGAGCCAAGCCTGATCTTCATCGAAACACCGGCCAACCCAACCATGGTGATGACCGACGTCCGCCGCGCGGCGGAAGCAGCGGCGCGCCTGCCCCGGCGGCCGCTGGTGGTGGTGGATAACACGTTCCTCGGGCCGGCATTTCAGCATCCGCTGATGCTCGGCGCCGACCTGGTGGTCTACTCGGCCACGAAGTATCTGTCCGGGTTCAGCGACATGCTGGCCGGGGTCGCCCTGGCGCGCGACCGCGCCTTGATGCAGCGCATGCGCGCCAGCCGCATCATGTTCGGCAACATCCTGCAACCCGACGAGTGCTGGATGCTCGACGGGCGCCTGCCGACGGTGGGCTTGCGGATGAACCGGCAGTCGAAGAACGCGCAGCGGATCGCCGAGGCGCTGGTGGAGAACCGCAAGATCCGCAAGCTCCACTACCCGACGCTGTACGACGACGCCGAGCAGATTCGGATCCGCCTGGCCCAGTGCGAGTACCCGGGCGGCATCATCTCCATGGATCTGGCCGGAGGACGCGCGGCGGCCTTCGAGTTCCTGCGCCGGATCCGCGTGGCGCGCAACGCCGTGTCCCTGGGCGGCGTGGAGACACTTGCCTGTCATCCGCGGACCACGACCCACTCTTCGTTAAGCGAGACCGAGCTGGACGAATCCGGCATCGGCGAGAACCTGGTGCGGATCTCGGTCGGCATTGAAGACTGGCGCGACCTGCTGGCCGATTTCGAGCAAGCGCTCGACGGGGCGTAGTCCGGCGTCGGCGCGCTTACTGGCAGCGCGATGCCTGGCGGCTGGACGAGGTCCCGGCCGCGTTGGTGACGGTCAGCGACATGCCGCTGACGCTGGACGGGGTGGCGCCCTTCAGCTCGAAGGTCGACCGCACGGTGAAGGCGCCGCCGGTGCGCTGCGATTCCTCGGTGAGGAACCAATCCCAGGCGGCCAACTCAAGGTCGACGGCATAGGCACCCGAGGCTCCGGTCAGGGAGACGTCGGCGCGCGTCAACTGCCGCGTGGTCGTGTAGCCGGTGACGGATAGCTCGAGGCCCGTGTTGCCCGAGGTCCGGAAGCAGGCGTCGGTCACCACCGGCGCCTGCCGGGCGACACTGAACGAGCGGCCGCCGGGCAACGTCTTCAGCGCCATCCCCCCGACCTCAAGCCGCGTGAAGCGGAACGTGATCGTGCCGGCCACGGTGCCGGTGGATTCCAGCGGAACTGCCAACTGGCGCGCGCCCGCGGGAATGGAGAAGCGGATCTGGCGCTGTCCGTTTGTGAAGCGCACGCGCGGATCGGCGCGGTTCAACTCCGGCAGCGTGTTGTTGCCGGTGTTGGGCTCCACGGCGACCTCGAGTTCGCCCTGAATCGGGAGCGAGTAGGGCGCGCTCAACGTGATGGTGGCCGACGCCGTCGAGGCCGGGGCGATGGTGGCCGGCAGTTCGGCAAGCCGGATCTGGGGCAGGTCCGGAATACCGACGGGCAGCGAGCACTCCTTGACGGCCGATCCGTTCTGCGCGTCGGCGAGATGCAGCGTGAACGACGCGGTGCCGGCCGTCTCGGGCGTTCCGGTGATGGCGCCGCTGGAGGCCAGCGAGAGGCCTTGCGGCAGCGAGCCGTCAATCACGCTCCAGGCCAGCGGCTGGGCGCCACCGGTGGATTCGAGTTGGGTCGTGTAGGGGGTTCCCACACGGGCCTGGGATAGCGGACAGGCCGAAGCGATCTTCACCGGCTTGGGCCGGATCTGTTGCGAGCAGCTTTGGGTTGCGCGCTGCCCGTTGGCGTCGGTGACCGCGAGCGAGAAGGTGTAGGCGCCCGCCTGCGTGGGAGTGCCGGAGGCGCGGCCGCTGCTGAAGATCGACACGCCGGGGGCGGGGCTGCCGGAGTAGGCCCACGAGTATGGCTCCGCACCGCCCACCGCCGTCAGCACCTGGTCGAAAGCCTCGCCCACCGCGCCATCGCGCATCGGGCAGGAGGAGATGCCGAGAGCGGCCGGTACTACCGTGATGCTGCACGCCGTGGCCACCGGGGCGCCGCGGCTGTCTTCGGCCCGCAGGCGGAACAGGTAAGGTCCGGCCATGGTCGGCGTGCCGGAGACGCGGCCGTCGGAACGAATCGCAAGGCCGGGCGGCAGCGATCCGATCACCGACCAGGCGTACTCGCCGCTGCCGCCAATGGCCGTGACACGCGCGTTGTAGGGAACGCCGGTCGAGGCCGTAGGCAGCGGGCAGGAACTGGTGATCTGAAGCTGGGGCGGATCGACAACCAGCCAGCAATCCTGGCTGACGGACTGCCCCGTCGCGTCGGCCACACTCATGCGGAACGGGTAGGCGCCGGCGGCCGTCGGCGTGCCGGCGATGCGGCCGTCCTGGGTCAGCGTGATTCCCAGCGGCAGCGAATTGCTCAGAGTCCATCGATAGGGCGGCGTTCCGCCGGAAACGCTGAGCAACTGCGTGTAGGGAACGCCCAGAGTGGCCGTCGGTAGCGGGCAGGAAGCGCCCGTGATGGTCATCTCCAGCGGCGCTGGATCGATCTGGACGCTGCACGCCTTGGTCGCGGGCTGCGCGTTGTCCTCCGTTGTGCTGGCGGCCCGGAGCGTGAAGGCGTAGTTGCCGGCCGCGGTGGGCACGCCGCTGATGTTACCGCTGGAATCGAGCGTCAGACCCGGGGGCAGCAGCGTCCCGGTGTTGACCAGCGACCAGGCGTAGCCGCCCGTGCCGCCCTGCGCCCGCAGCGTGGTGGAATAGTTGGCGCCCACCGTGCCGCGTGGCAGCGGGCATGACAGCGCGGTGAGGGAAAGAACCGGGCTCGTGATCTTCACCGAGCACCGCCGGGTCACGGTCTGATCGCCGTCTTCGGTGCGAGCGGTAAGGCTGAGGGTGAAGTAGTAGGTGCCGGCGCGGTCCGGAGTGCCGGACATCCGTCCGTCGCTGGCGAGCGCCAGACCGGGCAGTTCGGTGCCGGGGTCGTTGATGAGCGACCAGCGAGGATTGGATTGCACGCCGCTGGCGGTCATCCGCTGCGTATAAGCGCTTCCCAAAGCCGCATCCGGCAGGGGACAGGTCGAAGTGATGGCCAAACCCGGGCTGACGTAGCCGTCGCGCGCGCGGAACACGTACCGGCCGCGAACGGTCGAGTTCAGACGGCCGCGGACCAGGCTGCGCGGCCCGCTGTCGAGAAACGCGCCCGTGATGAGCGAGCCGTCCATTTCATAAGATGTGCCCGCCGCCCCGGTGCCGTTGGACCAGCCCACCGCGGCGGGGACTCCGCCAAGACCGCTAGAGCCGCCCGAGGCGTCACCGGTCTCCCAGGCGATCTTCTCGTAGTTGAATTCGATGTCGAAGTTGCCTTCGCCGGTGTCCGACCGGTCAATCAGAACAATCTGGAACCGGTTCAGCTTGTCGTCATGACTGGCGTAGTAGCCGACGTTGACGTAGTTCGCCCCAAAGGCCAGACGTCCATCGATGGTCGCGTGGCCGTAGGTGACCAGCGCCGAGCCTTCCGGACGAGTGTCGACGTCGGCAAAGAAGGCCGCGATGATCTCTTTCTGCGTGCCATCGAGACCGAACGGCGTGTACGTTGCCAGGGCACTGTCGAAGGTGATGTTGCCGTTGTTGTTGACGTAGACCATCGAGCGGCGCTGGCCGAAGAAGTTGATGGTGAAACCGATGGGCTCGATCGGCGCCGAGCCGTCGTCGTTGCGCACGATCGATCTTTCAGAGAATCCCGCAAGGTCCCGGATGGCCTGCGCGCGCAGGTGAGTGCCCTCCGCCGCCAGCGCGGCGCAGGCCAGCAGCGCTCTTCCAAATACGCCGGCGTTCATTGCGATTCCTCCTGGGAGGCGATGAAAACAATCCGCGGTTCGGCGCCGTCGCCGTCGAACAGCGGCGTGCGCCCTTTGGCCGGATCGGTGAGGCGGAAGACCGCGTTGCCGCGCACCGGAACCAGCGCCTCGACGTTGCACTCACAGGAGGCCGCCGTGAGTTCCCGGGTGGCGAGATCGATCAGGGCCACCGACGAGATTGAGGAACTGGCAACCGCGAGTTTCCTGCCATCGGCGGAGTAGGCGACGTGGGTCGGCTTCTGAAGGCCGCGGGCCAGGACGGCCCGGCTGCCGTCGGGCCGCACCACGGTGATCTGATCGAGATCCCGATCGGCAACGGCCAACTCGGCGCCGCCGCGGACGAAGGCCAGGCTCGAGATGCGGCCCCCTTGCGCCACCACGGCGGTCTCACCGGCCCGGGAGAGGTAGACCTGAGCGCCTCGCGCCCAGGCGACCGCGCTGCCGTCGTCGGCCACGGCCAGCACGTCCGCGCCGGCGGCCTGGGGCAGCAGCCGGGCCAGAGTGGGCGCGTCGGGGAGGCCGGTCCAGATAGCGACTCGTTCGCCGGTTTCTACGGCAAATGCCGAGGCGGTGGGACTGAAGACGATTCCGCCTTCCATGGCGGTCAAGCCTTCCAGGCGAGTTGAGGTGAGGTGGCCGCGGCTCCATCGAACGAGCGACGGGCCGGTTGGGCCGGATACGAGGGCGTACTCCCTGTCCGGAGCCACGGCCAGCAGTGTCTGATCCTTGTCGAGCGGCAGGGGGCCCGCCAACGCCGCCGCGCCGGGCACGCCCAGGATCGGCCGAATCGAGCCATCGGCCGACTCCTGTGCGTACCCTAACACCGGGGTCTCAAAGAGCGGGGCCTGCGCTCCCGCCACGGTAGCCATCAGGATCGTCAACGATACACGGACCGCCAAGCCGAACTGTTGAAGACGCATCGAGTTTCCACACGCCGCGCGTTCCAATCGGTACCTCCACTCTGTCGGGACTATCGGCGGAGCGGCAGAGGGAGATTACCGGGGCAAACGCCTTATGCGGGTAAGGGGGTGGGCTTACGCCTCCGGGGCTGGGTGGTGGTTCCATGTTAAGATGGCCGCGATGCGCGCCTCCCTGAGGACCTACTGGATCACCGTGGCGGCACTTTGGGCGGCGGGCATCGGCGCGTTTCTGCTCTACCCATGGAAGACACCACCGGATGCTTCCGTGGCGGCGGCTTATCTAGTTGAGGGCACCCTATTTCTGGCTCTGGGCTTCCCGGCAGTCGTGGCACATCTGCACGAGGCGGTTCCGGACCGCTGGCTGGCCCCGCTGGTGTGCGCCAGCGCCGTGGCGCCGTATTGCGTCTATAGCGTGCCGGCGGCGTTTGACTGGCGCGCGTGTGGCGGTGTGCTCGGACTGGCGCTGTTGGCCGCTTGCTGGTTTCTGCTCGTCCCCCGGAACTGGTTGACGGATTTGGTCTTTCTCTCAGTGGTGGCCATCGTGTCCCTGGCTCGGGTGCTCCCTGGTCTCTATCCGGCGGCGGATCCTGGGTTGAAACCTGACTTTTTGGGACAGATGATGTGGCGGCGTGTAGCGGTCCTTTCGGTTCTGTTATTCCGCCCGGTGCCGGGCATCCATCTCGGCTTCATTCCCGACCGGAAAGAGTGGCTGACCGGCCTGCGGGAGTTTGTGTTCTTCGCGCCCGTTGGCGGAGCGCTGGCGCTGGCGACAGGGTTTTTCCGGTTCCGGCCGATGGAGGGAGATCCATGGCGGACAGTGGCTGTCGCGGCCGGCACCTTCCTCGGAATGCTGTGGTTCGTGGCGCTGACCGAGGAGTTCTTCTTCCGGGGGATGCTTCAGCAATGGCTGTGCGCCTGGACGGCCAACCGCTGGGCGGGCCTCCTGTTAACCTCGATCGCCTTTGGCGCGGTGCACCTGCCTTTCCGCTACCCGCCAGTAAACTGGAAGTTCGCCCTTGTCGCCACGGTGGCGGGAGTCTTCTACGGGCGCGCCTTCCAGAGCGCCGGTTTGCGCGCCGCCATGGTGGCGCACGCCCTGGTGAACGTCACCTGGCGCGTGCTGTTTGTGTAGGCGGCCCGGGCACTTTATCGGGTTATAAGATCCGAATATATGATATATTGACAAAGCCTCACCCGCTGATTACGCTGGAGATAGCGCCAAGTTGCCGGCGTAGCTCAGGTGGTTAGAGCGACGGTCTCATAATCCGTAGGTCGCAGGTTCGAGTCCTGCCGCCGGCACCAGTCAGGCGGTTTCCCCTGCGATCTGCTGGTACAGCCGCTGGAGATCTTCCTGCGAGTAGTACTCGATTTCGATCCTGCCCCTGTTTTCCGATTTCTCGACGATCCGCACCCGGGTGCCGAGCACGCGCTCGAGTTCCTGCACGGCGGCCTTGACGTTCGGGTCCTCGGCCGCGTCGGCCGCCGACTTCGGCTCGCGGGGCGCGGTCATGCGGTTGACGAGGTGCTCCACCTGCCGAACCGAAAGACCCTGGGCGCTGGTCTTCTCCGCGGCTTGCCGCTGCAACTCCGGTGTAGGGAGACCAAGGATCGCGCGGGCATGGCCCATGGAAAGGCGCCGGTCGGCAATCAGCGCCTGGACATCGGCGGGGAGCTTGAGCAACCGGAGTGTGTTCGTGATCGAGGTCCGGTCCTTGCCGGTTCGTTGTGCGATTTCCTCGTGCGTCAGACCGAGGTCTTTCTGTAGCCGCTCGAAGGCGTGCGCCACCTCGATGGCGTTGAGGTCCTCGCGCTGGATGTTCTCAATGAGCGTGACTTCCAGCAGTTTGTCGTCGTCAAACTGGTGGACGACCGCCGGGACGGCGGACAGACCCGCTAGCTTGGCCGCCCGCCATCGGCGCTCGCCCGCGACGAGTTGATATCGCTCCCCCTGGCGGCGCACGACCAGAGGCTGAATGATGCCGTTGGCGCGGATGGACTGGGCCAGATCCTGAAGCCGTTCCTGCTGGAAGACGGATCGCGGCTGGAGAGGGTTCGGGTCGATCAGCTCAATTGCCAGGTTTGCCACGGCGTCGGCCGAAGGCGCCTCGGCGGGGTGGGGCGCGGGAACGGGCTTCGCCGGGATCAGGGCGGTGAGGCCCCTACCGAGCGCTTTCCGCGGATGCTCGCTTGGTTTGATCATGTTCCAGGATCTCTTTCGCCAGCCGGATGTAGCTCTCCGCGCCGCGGGACTTCAGGTCGTAGGAGAGGATGGGCTTCCCGAAGCTCGGCGCCTCGGCCAGGCGCACGCTTCGGGGAATGATGGTCCGAAAGACCTCATTCCCGAAGAACTCCCTGAGATCGGCGGCAACCTGCCGGGTGAGGTTCGTACGGTCGTCGAACATCGTCAGCAGGACACCCTCGATGGCTAGCGGGTGCCGGAAGGAATCCCGGACGCGGTCGACGGTGTCCAGAAGCTGAGAGATTCCTTCCAGCGCGAAGAACTCGCACTGAATGGGAATCAGAAGGGAGTCGGCGGCCACCAGGGCATTCAAGGTGAGCAGGTCGAGAGCCGGCGGGCAGTCGATGAGGATGTAGGCAAACTCGCCTCGCGCAGAGGCGAGGGCGCGCCGCATGCGGAATTCGCGGTCGGGGAGGTCGACCAGTTCGATGTCGGCTCCCACCAGGTTCTTGTCCGCGGGAACGAGGGAAAGGCCGTCGAGCTCCGTTTTCACCGTGACTTGGGAGACAGATACGTCGCGCAGCAGAGCATCGTATAGGGTGAGAGTGCCTGGCTCCTTCCGCACTCCCAGGCCCGTGGTCGAGTTCCCCTGAGGGTCGGCGTCCACAAGCAGTACGAGGAGATCATTCACTGCGAGGGATGCGGCCAGATTGATGGCCGTGGTGGTCTTTCCGACCCCGCCTTTCTGGTTGGCAATTGCGATTATCTTGCCCACAAAGGAATCATGCTAACACGGCGGGGCGGGAGTCCGGATGAACGTTCCACGTGAAACACTCCACTTTGCCTGGGTTCCCGTTCCACGTGGAACCTAACCGATCAGCAGCACGCGTCGATCGCCCCAAGGCAGGCGAATCACCTCGGTCCACGGGAACTCCGGCGGGGGATCCGATCCCAGTATCGCGAGCCGCTCTGCCAGCGCCGGCATCTCCTTCCAGGCCACACCCCGGCACACCTGCCAGTCAAACCGCTCTCTGATCCTCTCCGCCCGCCCGGCCACCACATGGACGTTGCCCATATCCCGCGTCGCTTCCTTCAGGAACGTAGCCTTCTTCTGGTTTGACTCCGCCAGAAACACCTGCGAGCGGGGCCGCACCGCGGCCACGCCCACCCCGGGGAAGCCGGCACCCGAGCCAACGTCCACAACGCGCATCTCACCCGCGGGAAGATGAACAGCGAGGAACACCGACTCGCAGTAGTGCCGCAAGATCATCTCCCCGAGGTCGCGCACCGACGTCAGATTCAGCCGCCGGTTCCAGCGCACGAGGATCTCGAAGTGATTCCGCAGCACCTCACACTGCTCCTCGCTGACTTCGACCACCCCTGCCAGGCCGCGCCGAAGCACGCCGGCGAAATCCACCTCAGAATCGCCCATTGCAGCCCGCCGCGATGAAAACGTCCAGGACCGCCACCGCAGCCGGTGTGACACCCGGAATCCGACCGGCCTGCCCAAGAGTCGCCGGCCGCACACGGTCCAACTTCTGCGCCACCTCCCGCGAGATACCCGGGATCTCGTCGAATCGCAGCCCGGCCGGGACCCTCCGGCCCTCGGCAGCCTTCAACCGCGCCACCTGCCGCTCCTGCTGCGCAACGTAGCCCGAGTATTTCGTCTCCGCCTCCAGCGTCTCCAGGACTCCCCGGGCCACCGGACCGCCCACCAGCCGCTCCAACTCCTCACGCTTCGAACCGAGCCTCGCCTCCGGCCGCTTCAGCCATTCCGCCACCCATCCGCCGCTGTTCCCCGTCGCGCGCGCGCTTCCCAGCCATCGTTGGATCGCTTGCTTCTGCTCCCGCTTCTTCTCAAACGCCGCCCAGCGGAGATCATCCACGGTGCCCACCTTTCGTCCCAGTGGTGTCAGTCGTTCGTCCGCATTGTCTACACGCAGGCACAACCGGAACTCCGCGCGCGACGTGAACATCCGGTATGGCTCGTCCGTGCCCTTCGTCACCAGATCGTCGATCAGGATGCCGACGTAACCCTCGCTGCGTCCAACCACCGCCGCATCCTGTCCCCCGATCCACAGAGCCGCATTGATGCCGGCCATCATGCCCTGACCGCCCGCTTCCTCGTAACCGGAGGTCCCGTTGATCTGGCCGGCAAGGTACAACCCCTCAATCGTCTTCACCGCCAGGCCATGCGTCAACTCCCGCGCGTCGACCGCGTCATACTCAATCGCATAGCCAGGCCGGATCATCTCCGCCCGCTCCAACCCCGGAATCGACTCGATCATGGCGACCTGAACGTCGATCGGCATGCTGGTCGCCATCCCGTTCACGTACACCTCGTTCGTGTTCAATCCTTCGGGTTCGAGGAAGAGCTGATGCCGGGGCTTATCGGCAAACTTGACAATCTTGTCCTCTATCGACGGGCAATACCTGGGCCCGATGCCTTCGATCTGCCCGCTATACAAAGGAGACCGGTCGATGTTTGCCAGCACCACACGCCGGGTTTCGTCGTTGGTGTAGGCGATATGACAAACCACCTGTTCGCGATCGATCCTCTCCGTCAGGAACGAGAACGCCGTCGGATCCGCGTCGCCGGGCTGCGGCTCGAACTTCTCCCATTGAATCGTCCGGCCGTCCAACCGCGGCGGTGTCCCCGTCTTCAGCCGGGTCCAGCGCAAACCGAGCGTTCGGAGCTGCCCACCGAGCAGGTCCGAGGGGGGCTCTCCGTTCCTGCCGCAGCGGTACGTCTCCCTCCCCACGTGAGCGACGCCATTGAGGAAAGTCCCCGTGGCGAGGATCACCGCTTCGGCCTCCAGCGCGCGCCCGTCGCGCAGCCGCACGCCCCGGACGCGCTTCCTGCCTTCGCCCGACAAGAGGAGTTCCGCCACCTCGGCCTGTAGAATCCGAAGATTGGGCTCGCGCTCCAGGGTCTCCCGCATTCGCGTCCGGTACAGCTTCCGGTCGCACTGCGCCCGCGGCGACCAAACGGCCGGCCCCCGGCTCGTGTTGAGGAGGCGGAACTGGATTCCAACCGCGTCGGTCAGCTCGCCCATGACGCCGCCCAGGGCATCGATCTCCCGCACCAGGTGGCCCTTGGCGATCCCGCCGATGGCGGGATTGCAGGACATCTGCGCGATCAGGTCCAGGTTCATCGTCGCCATGCCGGTCCGTAGCCCCATGCGCGCGCACGCCCGGGCCGCTTCGCAGCCGGCGTGTCCGGCACCAACGACGATGACGTCGTAGTTCTTCGGCATTGATATCATTGTACCTTCGGCGCTTCTTCGGCCCGGAAATCCCCGGAAAGGATATTCAGAGGTGAAACTACTTATAATCGGCGGCGGCGGCCGCGAGCATGCCATCGCCTGGCGCCTGGCCCGCTCCCAGTCGGTCACAGCGATCTTCGCGACGCCCGGCAACCCGGGCATCGCTCAGCTGGCCCACTGCCTCCCGCCCGGGGCGGGCGCGCCCTCCGACTACCTCGCCATCGCCGAATCGGTGGCCGCCGATCTCACTATCGTGGGCCCCGAGGCGCCGCTGGTGGCCGGCGTGGCCGACGCCTTCCAGGCCGCCGGGCGCAGGGTTTTCGGACCCACGCAGGCCGCGGCCCAACTGGAAGGCAGCAAGGTCTTCGCCAAGCGTTTCCTGGCCCGCGCCGGAATCCCCACCGCCGCCTTTGCCGTCGCCGAAGACCCCGACAGCGCCCTTCAGACCCTTCCGCGCTTCGACTTCCCCCTAGTACTGAAGGCCGACGGCCTGGCGGCCGGCAAAGGCGTCCTTATCGTGGACCACCGCGCCGCGGCGGAATCCGCCATCCGGGCGCTATTCTCCGGCGAGTTGGTGGGAAAGGCCGGCTCCCGCGTCGTCATCGAAGAGTACCTTCGCGGCGAGGAGGTCAGCTTCATCGCCTTGTGCGACGGCCATCACGCCATCCCTCTGGAACCCACGCAGGACCACAAGGCGGTCTTCGACGGCGACACTGGACCGAACACCGGCGGCATGGGCGCCTATTGCGACAGCCGGATACTCACTCCCGCTGAGACCCGCCAGATCCTGGACACCGTTATCCAGCCCACCCTGGACCGCATGGCCGCCGAAGGCGCGCCATTCACCGGCTTTCTCTATGCCGGGCTCATGATGACCGAGACCGGACCGAAGGTTCTGGAGTTCAACGTCCGCCTGGGGGATCCCGAGACACAGGCTCTGATGCACCGCCTGGAGGACGACTTTGGGGCCGCCCTCGACGCCGCCCTGGACGGACGTCTTTCCACCGTTCGTCTCAACTGGCGGTCCGATCCTTCCGTGTGCGTCGTCCTTGCCGCCGCCGGCTATCCCGGAAAACCCCGCACCGGCGATCCCATCACCGGCATCTCTCAGGCGGAAGCCGCCGGCGCCACCGTCTTCCACGCCGGCACACGTCTTGCCGAAGGCGCTCTGCTCACCGCCGGGGGCCGCGTTCTCGGCGTCACCGCCGCCGGCCCCACGCTTCAGCAGGCCATCGCCGCCACCTACCGGGCCGCCGACGCCATTCGCTTCGCGGGCATGCACCGCCGCGGCGATATCGGCCAAAAAGGACTCAGGCGCTGGTAGAATGAGGGGGACTGGGGACGTAGCTCAGATGGATAGAGCGGTCGCCTCCTAAGCGACAGGTCGGCAGTTCGAATCTGCCCGTCCCTACCATGACGAGCGTGTCCG
>CAYOTD010000076.1:0-6757 GCA_964406685.1 uncultured Solibacteraceae bacterium
CCCAGCGCGGCGGCCGCACGCAACCGCACTCTCCCAAGGTGTGCCTGCCGGGTTCGGGCTGGCTCACCCTCGAGAACCGGGAGGTGACCCTCGATACTGCCGCGGGTGCGATTCCCGCCAACCGCTATGTCGTCGCCAATCGCGGTCGGCGGGCGGAGGTTCTGTACTGGTACCAGACCCCGCGCCGCGTGCTGGCGGGCGAGGGGGAGGCGAAATTCTTCACCCTGGTGGATGGCTGGCGCGACCGGCGCACCGACACCGCTCTTGTCCGGGTCCTGGTGATGGCGCGCCCCGATGGCGGCGAGACCGAAGCGGCGGCGCGTTTCTCCCGGCTGATCTACCCTCCACTACGCGGCGCGCTGCCTCGATAGCCGCTTCCGAACCGCCGCCAGCGCCGCCCCCCCGGCGCCGATCAGCGCCAGCACCGCCGTCGGCGGAGAGGGAATCCCCGTGCCGCCGATGGGAGTCGGAGCGGCCAGATAGGCGACCATGTTGCTCGACAACGCCTGCAATGGTTCGGTAGCCGTCACATCCAGGAAGTTGACGTCGAACACGATCAACAGCGAACCGCCCATCGCATTGAGCATCGAGCCCGGGCCGAAGACCATCGCCGCGCAGAGATTCCCGCTGTCCCTGGTGATGCAGCCCCCGGTGCCCAGCGACGAGGCCGCCGCGGCGGCCAGGAACGTCACCGAGCTCACCGCGTTCGGCCCCGTGAAGGGCGGCTGCACCGTCTGGGTGTTGCTGCTCGGACCGGTGACCGCGATCGTTCCGCCGCCGGCGGCGGCGATCAGGGCGATGATGGAGTTGTTGCGGGTCATGAAACCCGTGTTCTCGCCCATTACGAACAACGAGCCGCCGCCCGCCAGGTAGGTAACGTAGGCGGTAATGTCGCCGGCGCTCAGCGGTGTCGTGTTGTTGTAGCGGACATCCCAGATCTGCTGGTATCCGGACAGACTCCCGCCCGGCACGCCGACCGAGGGAGTCACGGTGTAGCCCGCCGCCACCAGTTTGCTGGTGAGGTTGGCCAGTGCGGCGGCCACCTCCCCGCCCGTGCCGTCATGCACAACCAACGCATTCTGCGCCAGACACAAGGCGGGAAGTAAAACCAGGAAAAACAGCAGGAGGCTTCTTCCAGAAAGGGCAGCCCTCATCGTTCGCTCCAGTTGTTGAAGCGACGATATCACAGATGGTAACCGCCGTCCAGCAAAAAAGGAGGGCGGCATGTATGCCGCGCGGGGCTTCAGCCCCGCCTCAGTTCGTCACCCGGATCTTAATGCTCTTGAACCAGACCTCGTCCCCATGGTGCTGAAGACAGATCGGCCCCCGCAGCCGCGGCTCGCTCAACGCCTTGCGGACCGCCGGCGCCGGCCCCCACCGCTCGGCCGCGCCCTTCCGTGCCCGCGGGTCGTCCAGCGACCCCTCAAGCACCAGCGTCCCGTTGATCCAGTGCTCGAAATGGCTGCCCCGCAGCACGATCTTCCCCGTGTTCCATTCCCCCGCCGGCCGGGCCGCCCTGGCCGTCGCGGGAATCATGGCATAGAGCGCGCCCGTGCGGTGGCTGGCGTCCTTCCTGGCGTCCGGATGCCGTTCATCGTCCAGCAACTGCATCTCGAAGCCGACCGTGTAGACTTGCCCGGCCGCCTCGGGCGCCAGCGTCTTGCGGTTGGAGGGCCGCGTGGCCAGCTCGCGTCCCACAATCCCCTCCCACCCATGCGGTCCCGGCTGAATCTTGGTGTTGTCGATGAAGATGGTGTCCTGGATGTGGTATTTCACTCCCGTGTTCCCGCGGGGTGACAGCTTCCAGTCGAACAGCAGTTCGTAATCGGCGAAGGTGTCCTGCGTGAGCAGATCCTCCGCGATGCGGGGTTTCAGGCGCGTCTTCAAGCACCCCTCGGAGATCTCCCAGGCGTCGCCCGGTTGGTCCATCTTCGCCGGGTCGCGCCAGCCGCGCATCGTCTTGCCGTCGAACAGCAGCCGGAACCCGGCCTTCTTCTCGGCGAAGGTCAGCGTGTTGTCGGCCGCCGGCGCCAGCGCCGCGGCCGCCATCAGAACCAGCAGTGGCTTTCTCATCCCTTGATGTCGTCCTTGTCGAAATCCCATTCCACCACCCGCCCGGTCTCCGCCGACCGGTTGACCATGTGTGCGCAGGCGGCGGCGCGGTGGCCCGCGACGGCATCTTCCCAATACGGCTGCCGCGTGCGGATCGACTCCAGCCAGTGCCCGAAGTGGGATACCGTGGCATCCAGCCCCTCCTGCCGGAACTGCTGCACGCCCTCGGCCACGCGTGGCGCCCGGCTGCCGGGCAATTCCCTCTGGCGAACCTTCGGGTCGCGGTAGTAAGCCTCTTCCAGCCGCCGCGGCCAGCTTTCCACGATCCAGCGGTTGTCCTCCACCGCCGTCTCGGGATAGAAGGTCAACCCGTCGCCCAGCGCCAGCGCCCCCTCGGTCCCCAGGAATTGAAAACTCCCTTCGGCCGAGGTCTGGTTGTTGAACGTGGAGCTGAGGTTCACCGCGAACCCTTCCGGATACTCCAGCACCGCGTTCAGCGTGTCCGGGACATCCCGGCTTTCCTTCCAGCGGTAGAGCTGGCCCAGCGCCGCCACCTTGGCGGGCGCCTTGGCGTCCAGCAGGAAGTGGATCGTCGTGCACAGGTGTACGAACAGGTCGGTGGCGATGCCGCCCGAGTAGTCCTTGTAGCAGCGCCAGCGGAAGAACCGCTCCAGGCTGAATCCGCGCTTGGGCGCCGGGCCGAGGAACATCTCCCAGTCCACGGTTTCCGGGCTCGCGTCGGGCGGGATCGGATAGATCCAGGCGCCCGAGGCCGTGTTGCGGTTGTACGCCGCCCGCACCATCGTGACCTTTCCGATCTTGCCCGCCCGGATCATCTCCTTCGCCCGCCGCTGAAGCGGGCTCGACATGCCCTGGCTGCCTACCTGGACGATGCGGCCCTTCTCCCGCGCGGCGCGCGCGATCTCCACTCCTTCGCTCGACCGGAACGTCAGCGGCTTCTCGCAGTAAACGTCCTTGCCCTGGGCGATGGCTTCCAGCACCATCGCGCGATGCCAATGGTCCGGCGTGGCCACCACCACCGCGTCGATCTCTTTCCGCGCCAGGACCTCGCGATAGTCGCGGTACGCCTTGATGCGTCCGCCCACCCGCTCGATGGCGCGCTCCACCCGGCCCTTATAAGCGTCCACCACGGCCACAATCTCGGCCTGGGGCAGCGCCATCAGCGCGGCCATCAGCTCGTGCGACCGGGCGCCCGCGCCGATAATCCCCACCTGGATCCGGTCATTGGCCGCCGCCGCGCCCGGCGCCACGCCCGCCACGGCGCCCGCGTGCAGAAACCCTCTTCGGCTAATCTCCATCTTTCGCTCCTTACCTCCGGCAGACCCGATTATATTCCCGCCGGCTGCCGCTCATGAAAATCGGTGGCGTCTTCCAGGGCCGCGCCCACGCGCAGAACCAGGTCTTCTTCGAACGGCCGGCCCACAATCTGCAATCCCAGCGGCAGCCCCGAGGAGTGGAAGCCGCATGGCATGGCGAGGGCCGGCGCGCCGATGACGTTGATACCGCGCACCAGGCGCGTGGCCGCCAGCCGCGTGTCCTCCTCGACGCCGTCGAATTCCACCGTCCTCTGGCCGATCCTCGGCGCCGGAGCGGGCGTGGCGGGTGTGAACAGGCAGTTCACCTTCTTCCACACTTCGCGGAACCGGCCCATCATCTCCCGCCGCAGCCGTTGCGCGTTGATGTAATCGGTGGCCGGAATCAGCCGGCCCTGGTCGAGCAGCGCCAGCACGTCGGCGCCGAAATCCGCGCGCCGCCCCAGGTGGCGCTCCAGCAGCGCCGAGGCTTCGGCCAGCAGGATGACGCGGCTCACCACGTTCATACTCGCGATATCGGGCACCCGCACCGGCTCGACGCGCGCCCCCAGCGATTCGGCCACCCGCGCCATGGCCCGCACCGCGGCGTCCACCTCTCCATCCAGCCGCTCGAAGTAGAAGTTCTCCGGCAGCCCGATGCGGACCTCGTCCAGGCGGATCTCCGCCGGGGGCAAGTACGGGACCACCGGCCGGCGCGAACAGCTGTCGTCGTGCGGATCGTAACCGGCGATGGCGTCCAGGGTCAGCGCGGCATCGCGCACCGTCCGCGCCAGCGGCCCCATGTGGTCGAGCGAGAAATCCAGCGGCAGCACGCCGTGGCGGCTCACCCGCCCGCTGGTGGGCTTCAGCCCCACCGTGCCGCAATACGACGCCGGGATGCGGATCGATCCGCCCGTATCGCTCCCCATGGCCATGAATACCATGCCGGCCGCCACCGCCGCCCCCGACCCGCCGCTCGACCCGCCCGGAACGCGCTCCGTGTCCCACGGATTGCGCACCGGGCCGAAGTGCGGGTTGTTCGAGGTGACCCCGTAGGCCAGCTCGTGCATGTTCGTCTTGCCCACGAACACCGCTCCGGCCGCCGCCAGCAGTTCCACCACCGAGGCGTCATGCTCCGGCACGTGATCGGTGAACAGCTTCGAGCCGCAGGTGGTGCGCACGCCCTTGGTGGCGAAGACGTCTTTAAGGGCGACGGGTATGCCGTGCAGCGGACCGCGGTCGACCCCGCGCGCCAGTTCGTCGTCGGCCTTCAGCGCGCGCTCCACCGCCTGCTCTACGGTGACTGTCAGAAAGGCATTCAGAGTGGGGTTGAACTGCGCGATCTGCCGGAGCGAGGCTTGGGTCAGCTCCATCGAGCTCACCTTGCGCGCGCGCAGCGCCGCCGCCGCTTCCGGGATCGTCACAGCGACTTCTCCGCCGGGCAGAAGAACACCACCGCCGGCTCGGTTTCATGCGGGATCTCCGCCGCCAGCGGCCGGAACGCCGCCTCCAGTGCGTCGAGAGCGGGCGTGATCCGGTCCAGGTCCGTTTCGGGTATGTCGGGCGCGAGCGCCCCGGCCACTGCCTTCCAATCGCGCGTCATACCGGCATGATAGCGCCCCCTTCCCCGATAATGGGCGGGAGAGTCCGCATGGCCCAACTCGATCCCACCGGACGCTTCTCGTCGCGCGCGGCCGACTACCTGCGCTGGCGGCCCGGCTATCCGCGAGAGGTGATCGAACTGCTGTGCGAGCGCTGTTCGCTGGGCGCCGCCTCCCTCCTGGCGGATCTGGGCTCCGGCACCGGCATCTTCACCCGTCTGTTGCTGGAAACCGGCGCCCAAGTCTACGCCGTCGAGCCCAACGCCGAGATGCGCCGTGAAGCGGAAGCGGCCCTGGCCCGCTTCCCGAACTTCCACAGCGTAGCCGCCCCCGCCGAGTCCACCGGCCTCGCGGAGCATTCCATCGACCTGATCGCCGCCGCCCAGGCGGCACACTGGTTCGAAGTCGGAAAAGCGCGCGCCGAGTTCCGCCGCATCGCGAAGCCGGACGGCTGGCTGGCCCTGATCTGGAACACCCGTCGCACAGCCGGCACGCCATTCCTGTGCGGCTACGAATCGCTGCTCCAGCGCTACGCCCCCAACTACGCCCAGATCAGCGCCAACCAGGACAGCGCGGATCGCGTAGCCGCGCTATTCGCCCCCGCCGCCTTCTCCCGCCGCGTCTTCGACAACCGGCAACACTTCGACTGGGAAGGCCTGGCCGGCCGGGCCCGCTCCTCCTCCTACGTCCGCCCGGACACCCCAACCACGAGCCAATGTTCACCGAACTACGTGCTCTGTACGACCGCTACCACCAGCAAGGCCGCGTGACTTTCGAATACGACACCAAGCTCTACCTGGGCCGCCTGTAGGACGGGTCCCGGCCCAGCAGCGGCAATCCTGGAGCAGGTCTCCAGACCGGCAATGCCGGCATTCGTGCCGGAATTGTCCGTTCACACCGCATATCATAGTGAAAACAAGTTGCTTACGCATGAAATCCGCCGCCGCCCGTGCTACTATCGGATTGCCATGCTCCGCCGAGTCTCCCCCAGTGGCGAAGAAAAAGCAAATCGGTACGAGCAAAACCAATTATGTCTTTTGTTTTCAACGAATCGGTCCGGCGCCCGGTCATCCGAGAGGCACGGCACGCCCAGCGACTGCGCCAGGGCAACGTACTGCGCGTCATAAGCGCTGCTGTCGTGTGACACGGCAAGCTCGAGCGCGGCCTGCCTATCTGCCGGATGCCGGAACCTGGCCAATGCCGCTTTCACAGTCCGGATCGCGCGCAAACGCCTCTCTCGCCGGCCGCGTCCTTGGACCCTGGTTGAAGGCGCAGGCGACAATGCTCGCATCGGCGACGATCATTCCCGCCCCAGCCGGCGGCCCCGCCCGGCAAAGGCGCGCCTCAGGGGAAGGCGTCCGGCGAGCGGCGGCGGCAAGGGCGGTGGACTCGTCTCAACTCCCAAGGCGGACAAGCCCGGCATCCGCGCCTCCTCCTCCCCGGAAATGCAGCGGGCGCCCGTGCGCGGAGGCTACTCTCCGCCGGGCGCCCGTTGTACGTCTGCGGCGCGCTTAGTTGAAATCGGGCAGAACCAGGATCTCGAATGGCGCCCCTCCGCCCTTGGCGTCCAAGGCGATCAGGGTGCGCACCACCCCGTTCCAGGTCACCAGGCGGTGCGAATCGATCGCGATGTTCTTGGTGCCCGCGACGGCCACTCTCGCCTGGTACATCTGGGGGGGCGCCGAAAGGTAGCCGGAAGCCGCCTTGAAGGGAACATCCTTCAGGACCGGAGTCTTGCCGTCGAGCGTTTCAAAAGGAGTGGTCACGTAGATGTCCACTGCCGGTGCGCTC
>CAYOTD010000076.1:6767-12276 GCA_964406685.1 uncultured Solibacteraceae bacterium
GTGAATCGCGCGCAGCTTGATCTGTCCCTGCTCCGGCAACGAGTTGTCGTCCTCCAGCAGAATCAGGCTGAGCGCCGGAGCCTTGGTGGCGAAACCCACCGCGATCGCCGTGTAATCGCGCCCCGCCTCGACGTTGGGGGCGGCTTGCAGAACCGTTGTCTGGGTGCCCGTCGCGTTCACTCGGACCTCGTGGGCGCCCGCCGGAACGGGAAGATACTCCGAGTACTCCTTATAGGGAAGGGCCTCCAGGACCTTCGCGCCGTCGACATAGACATCGACGGCCGGGGCGTCCGGAGAGGCGTGCACAACGCGCAGCCTTCCGTTGTCGGCCGACGCCGCTCCGGCGGCGAGCAGCAAAGCAAAAGCGCAATTCATCATCGTGGACTTCATGGGGTTCTCCTCTGAGTTTGTCTCGGCAACTTCGCCATCGGCGTCTGCCGGTCACTGGGTACGATGCCGCCGGTTGCGAGGAAATCTAAGAAATCTTCGGCAAGTCCGGGAGGCTTGCGCCCGGCTCAGCGCGGCGTCGTGCGCCATCCCATGCGGCCGAGATGCTTCTCCATGCGCTCGCGAAGGTGCTGCCGCGCCCGGTGCAATCTCGCCTTGGTGGCGGCGACCGTGATGCCCAGACGACCGGCCACCTCGTCGATCGGCCGGCTCTCGTAGTCCGCCAGGTGGAGCACGCTGCGGAACATGGCTGGACTCCGGCTCACTTCGTCGCGAAGCAGGCGGGCTACCTGCTCGTCGCCCAGCGCCTGCTCCGGATCGGGGCCTCCGGCCGCCAACTCCGTGCGTACTATCTCGCCGTCGTCGGACTGCGTCTCCAGCGGGACGCTCGGGCGCCGCTTCTGCGCCCGCACCGCCATCAGGCATTGGTTGATCACGATCCTGGTCAGCCACGTCGAGAACTTGGCGTCCTGGCGGTAGCTCCCCAGTTTCTGCCAGGCGTTAATCAGCGCGTTCTGGATCTGGTCCTCGACATCGTCCGGATCGCGCAATACCGACCGTGCCGCCTTCAGGCACATACTGCGGCTGCGCCGGATCAGCTCCGCGAAGGCATCCCCGTCGCCCAGCTTCGCGGCCGCCACCAGTTCATAGTCGAGCAGGTCTCCATACCCTGTCCGGCGGGGCTCGTCTTGTCGGGTGTCTTCCATGGGGCGGTCTGAATCGGTCGCGGGCGGGCGCTAGACGAGGCCTCGCATCAGGGCCTGATCCTCGATGCGGTTCCGCGCCGTGGAGCACAGCGCAACGAAGTCCGGGCGGTCCGCCGCGCTGCGACAGTAATAGCTGCTGAATACCTGCCCCTTGTGAATCACGAAGGCGCCCGGCATTTGCGCTGCGTCTCCGTCTTCGCGCCCGATGCCGTGACCCTTGACGGCCCCATACCACAGACCCTTCAGCCAGACCACCGGGCTGTAGAGCTGCATCAGCGATCCCCTTCCCAGCCCCATCGCCCGGTACAGTTTCCGGCTGTGGTCCGCCACCACTTCCGCTTGGTCCAGGCCGTACTTCCCGCAGAGGGCCTCGACCGCGCCGTCCGAGCTGTGGTGGACTACGACGATGCGCAATCCGCACGCCGCGATCCTCTCTTGCGCTACCGCGAGGTCGTGCAACGTTTGCCGGCAGAAAGTGCATCCGGCCTGGCGCAGAAAAACGAAAAGGGCCGGCGTCCTCGCCGACAGCTCGGCCAGGCTCTCTCCCGGCTTCGTGTGAAACCGCTCCAGCAAGCTCTCCAGGGGGCGCACCGCCGCGCTCCGCACCACGTCGGCCACGGCGCGCTCTTCGCGCCAGCCGCGCAGAGCCACGACGGCCAGTGGGACGCAGTTCGCCAGTTCGATCGATACCAGTGCCACGGCGGCAGTCTCGCCGTGCTTGCCGGTTCCCCCCAGGGCGAGCGGAGCGGCCAACTTGGCGAGTAAGGCCACCAGCACCAGGCGCCAGTGCCGGATCGGATCCGCCGATGCCAGGGCAAGTCCTGCACCCGCCGCGGCCGACAGCAGCCCCCCGTAGCGCCACGCAGGACCGTCCAAAAAGAAAAACAGCCAGGCAGCCCACGCAAAGGCGTACCCGGCCGACAGTCTCAGCACCCACCCCCTCCATCGCGCGGGCATAGAACCCTCTTGCGCCGGCTTCCCGGCCCGCCGCCGCGGCAGCGGGCCGAAAGCCGCTTCCAGTCTCTTCATTCCGCCGGGGGAAGCAGGACCGAATCGATCACATGGATCACCCCATTGCTCGCATGTACATCGGCCTTGGTCACCAGCGATCCATTGATTCGCACCTGGCCGCCATCCACGCGGATGGCCAGCTCGGGACCCGCCAGCGTCGCGGCCGACTTCAGATTCACCACATCGGCTGCCGTCACCCGGCCCTTCACCACATGATAGGTCAGGATCCGCGTCAGCTTGGCCTTGTTCTCGGGCTTCAGAAGCTCCTCCACGGTGCCCTTGGGAAGCTTGGCGAACGCCCCATCGGTCGGGGCGAACACCGTATACGGGCCGGGCCCCTGCAAGGCATCCACAAGGCCGGCGGCTCCCAGGGCCGCGGCCAGCGTCTGGAAAGAGCCCGCCGAAACGGCCGTCTCGACGATGTTCTTCTCCCCGGCGGACAATGACACCGCTGCCAGCGCCATCACTGCCAGCATTCTCGCTGCGAAGTTCCTCATCTTGCTCTCCTCTGATCTGTGTTGCGTACGATTGCGGCTCAAACCGCTTTCGAGGGTACGATGAACGCCCCGGGCCGGGTGATACATTTTCTGGCCCCTCGCGCGTCGACGATTTCGCCCGCCGCCGTCCGGCCTGCCGCGCAAGCGCTAGAGACGGGTCACACCTTGAGCCGCTCTGAGAACAAGCCGCTTACAGGCAAAGCCGTCCCCCGGCCGTGCTACACTCGAATCGCCGTGACGCTCATCGCGCCCCGCCGCGGCAAAGAAGACCCGAATCGGATGGAACCCTTCACCGCTCCCCTGACCGCGCTTTCCGAAGAGGAAACCATGCTGCGCGACACGGTGCGCGCCTTCGCACGCAAGGAGATCGCCCCCCGCGCCCGCGCCATGGACGAAAAGGGCGCCTTCGACCCGGCTCTGCTCCACCAACTGTTCGAACTCGGCCTGATGGGCGTCGAGATCCCGGAGGAGTTGGGCGGGCAGGGCGGCGGCTTCTTCGAATCGATCCTGGCCATCGAGGAGATCGCCGCCGTCGACCCGGCCGCCGCCGTCGTCGTCGATGTGCAGAACACGCTGGTCAACAACGCGCTGCTGCGTTGGGGCCACGACGAGCAGAAGCGCCGCTGGCTGCCGCGCCTGGCCGCTGACACCGTGGGCGCCTATGCGCTCTCGGAGGCCGAGGCCGGCTCGGACGCCTTCGCCCTCTCCACCCGCGCCGTCCCCGACGGCGACGGCTGGATCGTCACCGGCCGCAAGCTGTGGATCACCAACGCCGCCGAGGCGGGCCTGTTCCTCGTCTTCGCCAACGCCAACCCCGAGGCCGGCCACCGCGGTATCACCTGCTTCCTGGTCGAGCGCGGCCTGCCCGGCTTCTCCGTCGGCCGGAAGGAGGACAAGCTGGGCATCCGCGCCTCCTCCACCTGCGAACTGATCCTGGATGGCTGCCGCGTGTTGAACCAGAGCATCCTGGGCGAGATCGGCAAGGGCTACAAGATCGCCATCGAGACCCTTAACGAGGGCCGCATCGGCATCGGCGCGCAGATGGTCGGGCTGGCGCGCGGCGCGCTCGACCACGCCCTGGCCTACGCGCGGGAGCGCAAGCAGTTCGGCCGGCCCATCGCCGAGTTCCAGGGCGTGCAGTTCGACCTGGCCGAAATGGCCACTCGCATCGAGGCCGCGCGCCTGCTGGTCTACAACGCCGCCCGCCTCCGCCAGGCCGGCCGCCCGTTCCTCGCCGAAGCCGCCATGGCCAAGTACTTCTCGGGCGAGGTGGCCGGCTGGGTGTCCTCCCGCGCCGTGGAAGTCTTCGGAGGAGTGGGCTTTACGCGCGACTGCCCGGTGGAGAAGCTCTACCGCGACGCCAAGATCGGCCCCATCTACGAAGGCGCCAGCAACATGCAGAAACTCACCATCGCCCGCCGCCTGATCGGGAAACCGTTGTGAGCGGCGCCGCATCCATCATCACGGAAACATCCTGGCGCGTGGCCGGAATGCGGTCCGCGCTCTGAGGAGGTATTGGGCAAATGGTCGGAAGGGGATTCTTGGCGCCTCTACTTCTGGCCCTCGCGATTTCACAGTCAATGAAGGCGCAGACGCCGGCAATAGGCAAGCGCGTCTTCACGCTGTGGCAGTATGAGGCCGCATCCGTTCTTCAGAGCGCTACCATTTCGCAGGACCAGATCTGCTTTTTTGGTATCCGGCCATCCGGATCACTGCTCTTGCAGCGGCTTGGATCGCGTCTGGAAGAACTCAGTGAAAAGGGAGAGAAGACCGGCGAATGGTCGGACTCCGAGCAGGGGGCCAGGCAGTGTCTGGCGGGAGACACTCTGGTTCGGATTCTCCGGTCGGGAACAATTGAGTTCATCCCCCTCGGCGCGCCGTCCAATCCTCGGGCAGCGCCGGTTCCGAGTGCGCTGGCAAGCGGCGGATACGCCATGGAGGCAATCAGCGACAACGTTGTGATCGCAATCCAACGTGCCTCGGCCCACATGGTACGGATCGAAGTCGATGCCGCCCGGTTCACGGAGTATCAGCCAGTCAGGGAGGAACGCGTATTACGAGAAACGCCGGAATGAAAGTGGAGATCCGGCGAGGAAGCTGAACACGATCAGCGTGCTGGCTGCCGGCGCCAGCAAATCGGGCAACCTTCTGGCAATGGTGTCTCCGTATACCGTCGCAAGAGCGGTCGTGCTGAGGCTCGGGGCTGCCGGCCGTGTTCTCGGCAGGGTATACCTCTCACTGCCGGATCGTCGCAACCCCTCGTACGGAATCCCCGGAAGACTGGGAATGCTAGGTGACGGTATGTGCGTTCTGTTCCTGCAAGGTGGGGTTGTCTGTTACTAGTACTACTGGATCATAAAAGAACATTGTAGTATAAAGTTGTTTTGTGGGATCACGCCTCTCTGCGCCAGGCCCACAAGAGAAGCGCTTCGCGGCGGACAGGCAGGCAAACAAGACAACTGCCGGGTAGCGGTGAGCCTGTCGGTGGCGACCAGGAATGCCAGTCTGCCGGCCGGCTATCGCTTGTACCTGCCGAAGGAATGGGCCGAGGATTCCCAGAGGCGGAAAGAGACGGAAGTCCCCAAGAAGGTTCGCTTTCCGACCAGGCCGGAGATCGCCGTGGCTCAGATCCGGGCGGCGCTGGCGGCAAAGGTGGATGGGGGAGTCGTGCTGGCCGAGGCAGCCTATGGCAGCAACCCCGAGTCTCGCGACGGACTCACGGCCCTGGAACTACAGGCTGTGGTGGGCGTGCAAAGCACGATGACGGTCTGGGAAGCGGGCAAACAGCCTCTGCCAGCCAAGCCCCGCGGGAGAAGGGGACGCCCGCCGCGCCTGTTGCGCCGAAGC
>CAYOTD010000077.1:0-12257 GCA_964406685.1 uncultured Solibacteraceae bacterium
CACCATCGTCGTGCCGCAGTTCGTGCTGATCGACCGGAAAGGGATGATTCGCGGCCAGACCACCGCCGAAGGCTCCGACGATTTCTATGACGAGAAGAACATGCGTGCCAGGATCGAGGCGCTGCTGAACGAACCCGCCGGCGCCGCCAGGAAGAAGAGGTAACGCGAGATTCCACCGACGTCTCCTCCGCGCGATCGCTGGAATTCAGGAGCCGTACACGGACGGCCACGCCGCCCTCGGCAGCGACGGAGCGCGGAACACCGTGCGCCACGTCGAGCCTTTCGGCGCTGCCCATGGAATCTGCGGCGAGAACGCGCTCGCGGAATTGAGTGGACTTGGTCCACAATTCACGAGGGATGGGACCGCCGCCCAAAGCCGTCTTCCGCAGCCGCATCGAGCTTCTGCTGGCTGTCAATCAGGAATCGAAGCCAAGAGTCTACCTTCAGGTCTTCGATGCCGCAGAGGTTTTCAGTCTGAACTACGCCCTGGATCTGCTCTTGTCAGCGGGCATCGCCACCTTTGGCCTGGTGTTGGACAGCCCGGCGGTGGTGATTGGCGCCATGCTGATTTTGCCGCTGATGGGTCCGATCCTTGCCGGAGGACTGGCGCTCCCGGCGGCAGACATCTACCTGGGGATCAAGTCTTTGTTGAGCGTGGTCCTGAGTTCGATTTGCGCCGTTCTCTTCGCGGCCGCGCTGGTGTGGCTGTTGCCGTTCCAGTCGCCCACCCACGGAATTCTGGCTCGCACGCAGCCGAACCTGTTGGATCTCGGCGTGGTCCTCTTTTCCGGGCTGGCCGGCTCGGTCGTGATTTGCCGCGGTGGCGGCGGCGGTGTCACGGCACTGCCCGGCGTGGCGATCGCGGTGGCCCTGATGCCGCCGCTGTGCACGATCGGGTTTGGCATTGGCAGCAAGTTCTCCTAGCCGATCATCTTCGGCGCCGGGTTGTTGTTCCTCACCAACCTGGCCGCTATCATGGCGAGCGCATTCATCGTGTTCTATGCAGTCAGAATGGACGCACCGGAGATCCGCATGAAGATCGACTGCTCGATCATGGAGTATGCCTCTTCGGATCGGCTCTACCGCTTGTTGATGAACACCCGCCTTGCCCGCTCCCTGGGGGACATCGGCAAGTTGCGTTGGCGCATCCTGATGCTTGTCTCCACTCTCGGTGTGCTGTTCGTTTCCTTGCGCCAGTCCCTGTACCAGTTGAGAGAAGAGTCCGTCGCCCGCACGGCTGCGAACGAGGCGGTTCGACTGCTGGCGTCTCCGGGTATGATCATCACGCAGCAACTGGATATGATTCCAGAGCGGATCGTCCTCAGAATGACTGTGACCGAGGCCGTTGCCGAGGACAGGGTCCGGGAAGCGGAAAAGCTGCTGCTTCGCCGGACAGGGAAAGAGGTTACTGTATCTGTCCGCCAGGTGGCCAGTGAGGAGGAGTTGGCTTTGCTCCGCGAACGCTTCCGCACCCGGGTGAAGGCGAGCCCGGCAGTGTTCCTGGCGAAGGCCGCGGGGCACGCCGATCCCAGCGTTCCGTTGAACATGAACTGTCCGGGCGTCTGTAATTGCTTCGGAAAGTGCAGGAGCGTGGAAGAACCCACGGCGGCCGGCTCAGATCTGGATGTCGACGCGCTGTGGACTCATGGGGCGTCCTCGACTCCGCCGGGGACTTCCTGTTATCCGCAATGCCAGCCCGAGTTCCAGGGATGATGTTCTCTGACAAAGACAGAGATTTCCGGGAACGGCGCGGTAGCGCTGCGCGCGGTGAGTCTCCCCTACGCGTCGACGTGATCGCGGAAGTGGCGGTCCACCGCCCACTTGTACCGGCCCGAAAGGCTGTCCGCCAGGAAGCGCATCTCTTCCTTCTTAAGGGGCTTGAACGCCTTGGCGATGCGTATGTTCTCTTCCAGAAACTCCAGTTTCGGCATCCCGCACACCGCCGCCGCCACCGGGAGAGAGAGCGAATAGCGGATCAGCTTCTCGATGGGAGCCTTGCCGATGAGAACATCCTGCGCGAACACCTTCATCGCGGTGACGCCCATCTTCTTGCGCAGCGCCACCGGCAGGGCCACGTCCTCGAAGTTCTCCGTCTCGACTTCGCCCGGCTTCAGCGCCCCGCCGCCGGCTGAGCGTCCCTGCCGCGCCGCGTTGAGCGCCATCTGCGTGCAGTTGAAGTCGTGGCGCTCGAGGGCCAGCTTGAGAGCCGACGGGCTGGCGTGACAGGTGATGCCGATGTTGCGCGCCACCTTCTGGTCGCGCAGCTTGTAGAGCACGTTCAGCACGCCGTCTTTGGCTTCGATCGCCTCCAGGTCTTTTTCACCCGTGAGGCTGTGGACGTGCAGCAGGTTGACGTAGTCGGTCTTGAGCAGTCTCAGGCTGCGCTCGATCTGCCGCATGGCGGCGTCCGCCTTCCGCTCGCCGACCTTGGTGACCAGCCAGATCTTCTCCCGCCGCTTGCCGAGTTACTTGCCGATCTGCTCTTCGCTGCGCCCGTTGCCATAGGTGGCCGCCGAATCGACGTAGGTGATGCCCAAATCCAGCGCCCGGTTCAGCGCCTCACCCGCCTTTTCCTCCTCCTTGTACATGAGAAACCGGCTGCCGCCGCCGAAACCCAGAATTGACACCTTCACGCCCGTGCGTCCCAGAACGCGCATGGGCATTTTGTCGCCCGCGGCCAGCGCATTCGCCGCCGTCGCGCCCACCACGGCCGTCTCCAGGAAATGCCGTCTCGAAATGCTCATCGCCGCTCCTTGCTGTGTGGATTAACCTGACGAAACAATCATATAACAGACGAGTCGGAGTCACTGCCCGGTACGGGCCTTGCGCGAGAGGCCAGCGCTGCGATGGCATCAAGGATTTCCGTGATTTCTGGCGAAATCAAGCCGGGCGGAACATGGTCGGCCAGTTGATGGTAGCTGGATTTGACCAGGAGGTTCGGCATTCCAAGACGTCTGAAGAACTCCGCGAAGACCGGATCCAGAATCTCGTCACTGGCCTTCGTGTCGTTCCACCAAGGGATACTCCGATCACGAAGGTGAGCGGGCGCGAATAGGTCCTTGATGCACTCTTCCATGGTGGCGCGAAAACCAATTAACGGCGCCTCCTCATCCAGTGAACCCGCGTAGGCCAGCAGCGTCTCGGGTTGGCAGAGGTAGTTCTCGATCTCCCGCCGCCGCCACATCCGTTCGTCGAGCTCGGCTGTTGGCTGGAGGGGCTGCTCCAGCCGGTCACACAGCAGGAATCCGATCAATCGGGGTTCCGCCTCCCGCAAACCATAGAATCGTTCCCGTCCTTTCTGCGGCTGATTCTCGATGTAGCTCACGAACGGCTGTTCAAGGTGAGGCGCCGCCGGATGATTCAGGCGCCGGGAGAAGCTCTGTAGAATGCTCAGGTCCGTCGAGCCTTCCAGGAAAAGTACCCAGCCTTTCTGCTTGGCCTGCTCGTAGAGATCCCATCCGATATCGCTGAGCGACTTGCGCAACTGGCTGCCTCGTTTGCCGATGCGATGCGGTCTTCCCACGAAAGCGACCACCGTATCCCGGTCGGCAGCTTCGTTCAAGATCACCTCGGAATGACTGGCGACGACCACTTGGCCGCCCTGCTCTCTGGCGGTGTTCGACAGCAGATTGTAGATCTCCCGCTGCCGCAGTATTTCCAGATGCGCGTCCGGCTCGTCGAGCAACAGCACCGCCTTCGGGTTCACGTACAGAAACGCCAGAAGCAGCAGCACCTGATGCATTCCCCGGCCGGCGCAGGACAGGTCGAGTTCTATGTTCCGAGCGTCCCTGTAGGTCAGCCTGATCTCGCTTCGCTCCAGAATGTGGACTGGATCGCCGAGCGAGACACCAAACAGCCGTCTCAGGTGCGCGACAAGTTCCAGCCACCTTTTCCTGTCGGGATCGCTCCGCCAAAGCTGGTAGCACAAGTTTCGCAGCACTTCGGCGGTGCGTCCCTGGCCGATCAGGAACCGGATCTGGCCGGGCTGCATCTCGAACTCCCGGTCGCTCAGTCCGGACATCGGTGGCAGGAAGGCCATCTCGATGTCCTTGACCTGGTCCGGTACGGTCATTCTTTCCGGATTGGCTCCTTCCCCCTTCCGAAGCGGCCTGCAATAGAAGGACTCGTCGTTGGCGTAGTCGAACTCCAGTCCGCAGCTCCACGGGGAACCCGCGGTGACCCCGTCCACGACGACATCGATGCGAACGTTCTGCGTTCCCGAGCCGTTCTGACTCCGCGTGGCGTCTCGGACGTGCAGATCGCGCCATAGCAGATTCGCGTCCGGCACCGGAACGGAAACCAGATCGCGCCTGCTGATTGTCACGCCGGGCCGGCGCTCCGGCGCCTTCTTACCCGCTCGCTTTTCCAGCCACCGCTTTGCCCCCAGTTCCCACAGAGCGAGAGCCTGAAGCGCTGTGCTCTTGCCTGAGTTGTTGGGCCCGATAAAGACAACGGGATTCGCCAGTTCGATCTCAACGTCGCGGAACTGCTTGAAATTGCGAATCTTCAGATTGGTGAGCATGGAACCTCCGCCTTGCTCATGGTCGATTATAGACGCTTGCGGTCAGGGGGTGCCTGACCGCCTCACTCCCCGATCAGGTGCAGCAGGACGCTGCGGCGGTGCGTGCCGGCGCGGTGCTCGAACAGATAGAGGCCCTGCCAGGTGCCCAGCGCCATGCGGCCCTCCACCACCGGGATCGAAAGCTGGGCCTGGGTGAGCGCGGTCCGGATGTGCGATGGCATGTCGTCGGTGCCTTCAATGGTGTGGCGGTACAGGCGATTGTCTTCGGGTGCGACGCGATTGAAGAAGTCCATCAGGTCGGAGATCACGTCCGGATCGGCGTTCTCCTGAATCAGCAGGGAAGCGGAGGTGTGCTGGCAGAGGATGGTCAGCAGTCCGTTGCTGGCGCCCCGCTCGCGGATCCAGGCCGAAACCTGCCCCGTGATCTCGTAGAGGCCCTTGCCGCGGGTCTGGAGGTGCAGGAGATAGCTGGCCTGTTTGATCGACATAGCCACATCCAGAATAGCCTAACCTTTGACTATCCGGCCCGTCTTGGAAGACCATGGAAGTGATGCGAAGGATACTGTGCTTGCCGGTTGTGGCCGGCTTCCTGCTCTGGGCTCAACCTCCGGTCGATCCGCTGAGCGCCGCTCCCGAGACGGTGATCGGAACCGTCGATGGCGTGAAGGTGACCGCGGCGGAGTTGCGTTACGCCGTGCTCACCTCCGATCCGCAGTTGCAGCAGGCTTTGAAGAAGAACCCGGTAGAATTGCTGCGCTACTACGGCTTCATGAAGCGGCTGGCCGCAATGGCCGAAGCCGGCAAGCTCGACCGGGAAAGCCCGCAGGTCGAGCGCCTCCGCATCAGCCGGATGCAGATCATGGCCGAAGCGCAGATGGATGCCTTCAAACTCGATGCCGACATCACTCCCGAAGAGCAGAAGAAGTTCTACGAGAGCAACCGGCAGCGCTACGCCACGGCCCGGGTGCGTGTGATCTACGTCTCCTACATGCTGAACCCGCCCAAGACCAGCGCTCCCGGCGCCAAAAAGATCGCCAGCGAACCGGAGGCCAGGGCCAAGGCGGAGGTGATCCTCAAGGAACTGCGCGCCGGAGCGGACTTCGCCAAGCTCGTCAAGCAGTATTCCGAGCATACCGAATCGGCCGCCAAGGGCGGCGATTTCGGCACGATCCGCGGCTCGGACAACTATCCCGAAGACGTGAAGAAGGCCGTGCTCACCGGCAAGGCGGGCGATCTGATCGGTCCCATCCGCCTGGGCAACGGCTACTACATCTTCCGGGTGGACGAGTCCATTCTCCAACCCTATGACAGCGTCAAGGACGAGATCTTCACCGAACTGAAGGACAAGCGCTTCTACAACTGGATCGAGAAGGTCCGCAGCGCCGTCGACGTCAAGCTGGAGCAAGGGAAAAGCGTTGACTCGGGCGGCGCCCTTCGGCCATAATCAAAGAGCCCGGCTGTCATCAGGACAGGCAACACACCGTAGCGTACAATCCCTCTGGAATCGGCCGATTCCGGGGAACTGCTCTTGTCGCCCGAAACAATGCGAAGAATCTTTGTCTTATTGCTATTGTTCCATTTCGTCCTGATCTTTGCGGCGGAAGCCCGGAAGCGGCGGCCGTCCGCCAAGCCGGCCACCACCCGCAAGTCCGCCGCCGTGCGCAAGACGGCCGCCAAGACGGCGCGGAAGCCGCTTCGCGCAAAACGGACAACGCGCAAGGTTCGTGTCTATCGCGGCCCGTGGAAGGAGCCGACCTTCGCCGAATCGGCCGCCGACGACGATCTTGACGGCGAGGATCTGGAAGTCCGCCGCGCGGCCGTCGCCGCTCTGGGGGCGTATAACGGGACCATCGTCGTCACGGAAGCCGCCACCGGTCGCATCCTGAGCATCGTGAATCAGAAGCTGGCTCTCTCAGGCGGATACCAGCCGTGCTCCACCGTCAAGCTGGTAACCTCCCTGGCCGCGCTCCAGGAGAGCCTGATCCCGCAGGTTGGCCCCTCCCGCCTCACCCACAAGGCGCAGGCCGGCCTGACCTACGCCCTGGCGCACTCCCCGAACGGCTACTTCGCCCTGCTGGGAAAGAAACTCGGCTTTGACCGCGTCGTCGACTACGCCCGCGAGCTCGGCCTGGGGGAGAAAGCCGCCTGGGGCCTAGACGAAGAACAGCCCGGCACGCTTCCGCCGGCGCCGCCGCGTGAGGGTGTTGGGATGATGACCAGTTTCGGTTCCGGCATCGCGTTGACGCCGCTCCAACTCGCGGCCCTGATCGGCGCCATCGCCAACGACGGCACGCTCTATTATCTTCAATACCCCCGAAGCTCGCGGGAAGCCGCCGCGTTCATGCCGCGCGTCAAGCGTGAGCTTTCCGTTGCCGGCTGGCTGGATCCTGTCAAGATGGGGATGCGGGCGGCGGTGGAACAGGGTACGGGCCGGCGCGCCGCCTACGAAATCGACGAGCCGATCCATGGCAAGACCGGCACCTGCACCGACTTCGCCAAGGGCGCGCACATGGGTTGGTTCGGCTCCTTCAACGACATCGGCCGGCGTAAACTGGTCGTCGTCGTGATGCTGACCGGCGCGGGCGGCGTCAGCGGCTCGGTCGCCTCCGGCATCGCCGGCAAGGTCTACGCGGAGCTGGCGCGGCGCGACTACGAACTCCGCGCGGCCAGCTACTCGCCGCCCCCCGGCTCGTAGACCGTTCTCTATCCGGGGGACGCGGATTGCATTACAATGCCTCCCATGCCCCAGGGAATCCGTCTTGCCGGCTTTCGTTTCGCCGCCGCGTTGCTGCTCTCCGCCTCCTCCGTCTCCACGCAGCCCTCGGCGCCGATGTCCTGTTCCGCTCTCCGCTCGCTGACCGGCTACGAGTTCTCCGTGGCCAGCGCCGAGCTCCAGCCAGCCACCGGGAACACGCCCGAGTTCTGCCGCGTCCTCGGCCAGGTCCAGCCCGACATCCGCTTCGAGATCGCTCTTCCCACGGCCTGGAACAAACGGCTGTTCACCATCGGCAACGGCGGTTACGCCGGTGAGAACCTGGAGACCCCCGGCCGGATGAACGCCCGCAACGAAGCGCTCAGGAAGGGCTTCGCCTTCGCTCAGCACAACACCGGCCACGACGCCGCCGAAGAGCCCCTCGGCACCTTCGCCGTCAACTCGCAGAAGGTGCTGGACTACGGCTTCCGCGCCATGCACGTCACCGTGGAGACGGCCCGGAAGCTCACCGAAGCCTTCTACGGCGCGGCGCCGTTCCGCTCCTACTACGATAGTTGCTCCACCGGCGGCCGCCAGGCCCTCATCGCCGCCCAGCGTTTCCCTCGCGATTTCGACGGCATCGTCTGCGGCGCCCCCGTGCTGGATTTCACCGGCACCATGCTGAAGTACGTCTCCTGGGCGCAAGCGACTGCCGCGGCCCCGCTTCCCTACGCCAAACTGAAGCTCCTTTCCGACCGCATTTACGCCCAGTGCGACGCCAAGGACGGCCTCCAGGACGGCCTGATCGACGACCCGCGGCGCTGCGGCTTCGACCCGGCGCGCGACCTGCCCAAGTGCGCCTCCGGCGACGCGCCCGACTGCTTCTCCGAGGGCGAGATCCGCTCGCTCCAGAACATGTACGGCGACCTGGTCGTCAAGGGCAAACGGCTGTTCCCCGGCTGGCCCGCCGGCGCCGAGGTGGCCGGGGCGAACGGTCGCAGCGGCTGGGACCTGTGGCTGGTCCGCGAGAAGGGCCCGACCATCGGGTTTGCCTTCGCCGAGAGCTTCTTCCGCTACATGGCCTATCCCAAGAAAGATCCGAAGCTCGAGTTGACCTCGTTCGACTTCGACCGCGACCCGCCCCGGCTGGACTACATCGCCAAGGTGCTCAACGCCACCGATACCGACCTGTCGCCCTTCCGCGACCGCGGTGGAAAGCTGCTGATGTGGTACGGCTGGGCCGACCAGGCGCTGAACCCGCTGATGGGTGTCGAGTACTACGAAGCGGTCGTGAAGCGAATGGGTCCGTCAACGAAGGATTTCTTCCGCCTGTTCATGATGCCGGGCGTGTTCCACTGCGGCGGCGGAGTCGGCTGCTCCTCCTTCGACCGGCTGGCGGCCATCATGGACTGGGTCGAGCGCGGCAAGCCGCCCGAAGGCCTCGTCGCCACGCGCACCGAGAAGGGCAAGCTGCTGCGCTCCCGCCCCCTGTGCGCCTATCCGCAGGTGGCGAAATACAAGGGCTCGGGCAGCATCGACGACGCGGCCAGTTTCGTCTGCGCCAACCCCGACTGAGCGCTGCCTACTGGAGCTTCCCGCGGCCCTCGACCTTCCAGATCTCTTCCACCGCCTCGCCGCGGATGCCGTAGACCTGCTCGTGCAGGTTCATGGCGACGCAGATGTGGTTGGGGAGGATGCGCAGCCGGTCGCCCACGGCGAACTCGCCCCCTGTGCGGCGGACGTCCAGGTAGCCGTGCTCCTCATTCATCTTGAAGAAGACGGCGTCGGGGGTTTCCAGCACCTGGCCGAAGGTGGCGTCGCCGGCGCCGGACAGCCGGTCCGAGGAGAAGGTCTTCGATCCGCCGTCGATGATGATTTGCCCTCGCCGCGCGGTCGAGACCACGGTCACCAGGATCGAGGCGGCGCAATCCTCCAACGCGCAGGCCCCGCACGCCAGCGTGTTCCGGTCGTTAAAGATATAGGTGCCGGGCCGGATCTCGTTCACGCCCGCGACCAGGTGCGACTGCAACAGGGTCGGCGTCGAGCCGCCGCTGACGATGCGCGGCTCAATGCCCGCGCGCCGCAATCCGGCCAGCATGTCACCCACGGTTGTTGCCAGCCGTTCGATCTCCTGGCGGCCACCCTCGCCGCCGCGAATGTGGCCGGGATAGAAGCAGACGCCTTCGACCCTCAGGTGCGGCAGGCGCTCTACTCCATGGATCAACTGGATCAACTCCTCGCCCGGCATCACGCCGACGCGCCCCAGCCCCACGTCTACCTCTGCCAGGACACCGATCGTCGTCTGCTCCTGCCGCGCGGCGTCGGAAAGCTGCCGCGCCGCCGCCAGGCTATCGAGCGCCACCGTGACGCGCACCGAGCGGGCCACCTGCATCAGCCGTTCCAGTTTCCGCCTCCCGATCACCGGATAGGCCACCAGCAGGTCGGGCGTGCCGGAATCCAGCATCACCTCCGCTTCGCCCACCTTCGCCACCGTGAGGCCCACCGCGCCCAACTCGATCTGCTTGCGGCCCAGCCCCGGAATCTTGTGCGTCTTGGTGTGCGGGCGCAGCCGCAGGTCGTTCTCGCGCGCGTACCCGGCCACGCGGCGCAGGTTGCGCTCCATGATGTCCAGGTCGATCAGAATCGCCGGGGTGTCGATCTCGGAGATGTGCATGGTTTGGGACTACTTGAATCTCAGGAAGAGCTTCCCGGCCGGACCGCGATACATCAGCTCCAGGTCCTTCGGCTTGTGCTTGCCTTCCAGCGGGAAATAGAGCAGCCCGGTGACGGGCTCGGTGCCCGTCCGCGCGGGCATCATCTTCTCCTTGAGTGTCTTCAGCAGAGGGTTGTCCTTTTCCTTGTCCTTGTCGCCGCCCTCGACCTTGGCCTGCACCGTCTCCTCGACTCCCGTGTTACCGACCGCACCACCGCTTCCCGGCAGACGCCGCGGCCTTCCGCCGCCCACGGGTCCGCCGCCCCAGATGGGACCGCTCTCCTGCCCCATGATGCCGCCCCCGCCGCCGCTGGCGCTGCTGCTCACCACCAGGGTCGCGTCCCCGGCGATCTGGCTGGGAGCGAACGGCTGCGACCTCTGCCCGTCGCGGTCCGAGCGAAGGATGAAATCGTCCGGGCCGACGGCCAGCGATTCCTCGCCGCGCGGGATCACGCGCATTTCGACCACCGCGATTCCCTCCAGCTCGCTGCCCACCAGGCCGCGGATTTCCGCCTTGTCCAGGCGAACCACGGCTTCGATTTCGATCCGGTCGTTCGAGACCTTGCCCGATGGCGGCGCCTTGGTCTTGTCCGCGGCCAACGCGCCGGCAGCCAGCGCCAGCACCGAAACCAGCGTCCGAACCAGCATGGGTTCTCCCCTGCGGGCATTATACGACCCCGCCGGTCTGGTTTGACAGCCTCTCGAACGCGCCGTTACACTGACAGATGGATGCGTCTTGATCCGAACTGATGCTTCTTCCAAGGGAATTCATCGCCTACCTGTCGCGCGAACTGATTAAGCGACTCACTCCGCAGATTATTGAGAGTTCGAATCCCGACGGCGCTGCCGCGTTGGTCTCCGAAGTCATCGTGGAAGAGTTGACCGTGGAAGACCGGTTGAACGACGAGGTCCGCGAGATTCTTAGCCAGTACAGCGACTACATGCGGCGGGAAGGCGTCAGCTACCAGGAGATGTTCCGCCGGATCAAGAACACGCTCATCACCCAGCGCAAGGTGATCCGCGCCTCCGGACGCGATACCGGCGACCCGATG
This sequence comes from uncultured Solibacteraceae bacterium, assembly GCA_964406685.1. Lineage (GTDB taxonomy): Bacteria > Acidobacteriota > Terriglobia > Bryobacterales > Bryobacteraceae > JACQZT01. Next base: position 10,980 of record CAYOTD010000077.1, read on the forward strand.
AAGCTGTCCCGCGACAAGATCAACGACATCTCGCACAAACTGATCGTCGCCATGCGCCGATCGCGTGACCTGCGGTTGAAGAAGCAGCCCAACGACGTGCGCCTGGAAATCGTCCACGACATCTGCGAGTTGCTGATGGCCGAAGACCGCGTGGACCGCGAGGCGCGCAAGAAGATCCGCTCCCAGAAGCGGGAAATCGCCGAAGGCAGCGAGGAGTGGGACCTTCTCCACCGCCGCTACTACGCCGAGGAGCTGCGCAAGCTCGGCATCGATCTCGGCCGATGAAACCCGCCATCGTTGTCCTCGGAAGTCTGAACATGGACTTCGTGGTCTCGGTGGACCATCTGCCCGCGCCCGGCGAGACGGTCCTGGGCCGCGGCTTCCAGATGATCCCCGGCGGCAAGGGCGCCAACCAGGCCTGCGCGGCCGGCAAGCTGGGCGGCGGTGCCGTGGAGGCGCGCATGGTCGGACGAGTAGGCTACGACGTCTTCGCCGACCACCTGAAGGCCAGCCTCGCGGCCGCCGGAGTCGATGTGACCGCGGTCCATGCCACCCGGTCGCAACCCACCGGCGTAGCGCTGATCTGGGTGGACAAGGGCGGACAGAATTCGATTGTCGTGGCCTCCGGGGCCAATCACGCCCTGGCGGCGGCGGAGATGAACGGTTATCGCGGTAGCTTCCGGGGCGCAAGCCTGGCGCTATTCCAATTGGAGACGCCGCTGGACGCCGTTGCCGCGGCCCTGGCCTTGGCCCGCGAGGAAGGCGCGCACACGATTCTCGACCCCGCCCCGGCGCAGCCGCTGGCCCGCGATCTGCTGGCGCGGGTCGACATCCTGACTCCCAACGAAAGCGAAGCCTGCATCCTGCTCGGCCGGCCCGCCGGCCGGATCGATCCCACCGACGCGCCCGGCCTGGCATCCGACCTGCTCGCGCTCGGGTCGAAAGCGGTCGTCCTCAAACTGGGCGAGCAGGGCTGCTGCTACTTCGACGGAACCGCGATGATCCACAGCCCCGCCTTCCGGGTGGCGCCCAAAGACACTACCGCCGCCGGGGATACCTTCAACGCGGGCTTGGCCGTGGCGCTGGCCGAGGGGAGGAAGATCAAGGAGGCGCTGCGGTTCGCCAATGCCGCCGCGGCAGTTTCGGTAACCCGCCTCGGCGCGCAAGCTTCGATTCCCTCGCGCGCCGAGGTGGACGGGTTCCTTTCGGCTACTTCTTTGCCACCGGGATGACCGTGACCTTGTTGGCCTCGATCGTCACCTTTTGGTTGATCAGGCC